>NZ_JBICII010000019.1:0-130678 GCF_043101865.1 Pseudomonas sp. zjy_15 | reverse complement strand
CTCCTACACCGGATCGGTGGTGGACACACACCGGAGGTTGGGCACAGCCCGCCGTGTAGGAGCGGGTTCACCCGCGAAAGGGCCGGGCCTGCTGGCCATTTACCACCCGCCGTTCACCGTTGCTGCCGCTACCGTATTCGCGGGTAAACCCGCTCCTACACAGATTGGTGGTGGGCACACACCGGAGGTTGGGCACAGCCCGCCGTGTAGGAGCGGGTTCACCCGCGAAAGGGCCGGGCCTGCTGGCCAATCTCCACCCGCCGTTCACCGTTGCTGCCGCTACCGTATTCGCGGGTAATCCCGCTCCTACACAGATCGGTGGTGGACACACACCGGAGGTTGGACACAGCCCGCCGTGTAGGAGCGGGTTCACCCGCGAAAGGGCCGGCCCTGCTGGCCAATCTCCATCCGCCGTTCACCGTTGCTGCCGCTACCGTATTCGCGGGTAAACCCGTTCCTACACAGATTGGTGGTGGACACACACCGGAGGTTGGGCGCAGCCCGTCGTGTAGGAGCGGGTTCACCCGCGAAAGGGCCGGGCCTGCTAGCCATTTACCACCCGCCGTTCACCGTTGCTGCCGCTACCGTATTCGCGGGTAAACCCGTTCCTACACAGATTGGTGGTGGACACACACCGGAGGTTGGGCACAGCCCGTCGTGTAGGAGCGGGTTCACCCGCGAAAGGGCCGGGCCTGCTGGCCATTTACCATCCGCCGTTCACCGTTGCTGCCGCTACCGTATTCGCGGGTAAACCCGCTCCTACACAGATTGGTGGTGGACACACACCGGAGGTTGGACACAGCCCGCCGTAGGAGCGGGTTTACCCGCGAAGAGGCCCGCACAGGAAAACACTGACGTCAATTTTTTGTTTTGCCGCTTTTGCCGCCTATCAATTGCCGCTTTTGTCACCTCAGGCGGAAGGCCTTTGCCGCTTTTCTGGCATCAATCTGATAGTACCCTCTCGGTAAACCCCATAAATACGGGCTTTGCGGTGGTTGGCACAGCCCTTGCTATACCTTGCTCAACGAAATTCCGGTCAACCTCTAAAGGTTTCCCTGACATGAGCATCAGCTTCGACAAAGCGCTTGGTATTCACGAAAAGGCTCTGGGCTTCCGCGCCCAGCGCGCTGAAGTGCTGGCCAACAACATCGCCAACGCCGATACGCCCAACTACAAGGCGCGTGACATGGACTTTGCCTCGGTGCTCGCAGCCGAAAGCGACAAGCAGCAGAGCGGCGGCCGCTTCAGTCTTGACCGTACCAACAGCAGGCACATCGAGGCTGAGGGCCTGGCCATGGCCGATGAAACCCTCAAGTACCGCACGCCGCTGCAGCCGTCGATCGACCAGAACACCGTGGATGCGCAGATCGAGCAATCGAACTACACGGAAAACGCGATTGGCTTCCAGGCCAGCTTCACCTTGCTCAACAGTAAATTCAAAGGGCTGGTTTCCGCCCTGCGGGGAGAATGATCATGTCCCTTTCCAGTGTCTTCAACATTGCCGGTAGCGGCATGAGCGCACAGAACACGCGCCTGAACACCGTGGCGTCCAACATCGCCAACGCCGAGACCGTGTCTTCGAGCATCGACCAGACTTACCGCGCCCGCCACCCGGTGTTCGCCACCACCTTCCAGAATGCCCAGGCCGGCAGCAGTCAGTCGCTGTTCGAAGACCAGGGCGAGGCAGGGCAGGGCGTGCAGGTAAAAGGCATCGTCGAAGACCAGAGCACGCTGGAGGCACGCTACGAGCCGAACCACCCGGCGGCGAACAAGGACGGCTACGTCTACTACCCGAACGTCAACGTGGTCGAGGAGATGGCTGACATGATTTCCGCCAGCCGCGCGTTTCAGACCAATGCCGAACTGATGAACACGGCCAAGAGCATGATGCAGAAAGTGCTGACCCTTGGGCAGTGATAGGAAGCCGACATGACCACCACCAATTCCACCACGGACGTCGGTAGCGCGTACCTGACCTCGCTGCAGAAGCAGACGTCCAAGACTGACAGCTCTACCGGTGCCGCCGGCAGCGCGCTGGGCAAGGACGCGTTCTTGCAGTTGCTGGTTACCCAGATGCAGAACCAGAACCCGCTCGACCCACAGGAAAACGGCGAGTTCGTGGCTCAGTTGGCGCAGTTCAGCAGCCTGGAAAGCATGCAGTCGCTGAACGACGCAGTGACCTACATTGCGGCCGGGCTGCAATCTTCCCAGGCCTTGCAGGCCTCCTCGCTGGTCGGGCGCAATGTCATTGTCCAGACCGACAAGGCCGTGGTCGATACCAGCAAGGACATGAAGGGCTCGGTCAACCTGACGTCGTCCAGTACCTCCACCTCGGTGGGGATCTATGACAAGGACGACAAGCTGGTGCGTACCATCGAGCTCGGTACCCAGAAGGGTGGCAGCATCGACTTTACCTGGGATGGCCTGAACGATGACGGTGAGGTCGCGGCCGCCGGGACCTACACCTTCAAGGCCACTGCCTCGATCGATGGCAAGGCCACGGCCATGACCACCAACCTGCCGGCCTCGGTTACCAGTGTGACCATGGGGGCCAACGGTTCGGAGATGACGCTCAACCTGGCTGGGCTGGGCAGTGTTGCGCTTTCCAAAATCCAAAGCATCGGCATCTAGGGCCTGAGCAAAACGACAGGAGTTACACATGTCTTTCAATATCGGCCTTAGCGGCCTCTATGCAGCAAACAAGGCCCTGAACGTTACCGGCAATAACATTGCCAACGTAGCCACCACCGGCTTCAAATCGTCGCGTGCCGAGTTCGCCGACCAGTACTCCAACTCCATTCGCGGCACGAGTGCCGGCAAGAACGTAGTGGGCACCGGCGTGAAGACTGCCGCCGTGTCGCAGATGTTCACTCCGGGCAACATCAACGGCACCGGCCAGGCGCTGGACATGGCCATTGATGGCAACGGCTTCTTCGTGATGAACGACAACGGCTCGAAAATCTACACCCGTGCCGGTGCTTTCTACAGCGACAAGGATGGCTACGTGGTCAGCTCGTCGGGCGCCAACCTGCAAGGCTATGCCGTGGATGACAACGGCAAGATCATTCAGGGTGTACTGACCAACCTGCAGATCGACACCTCGAACCTGACGCCGAACCCGACCGGCCGTATCTCCGAGAACGTCAATCTCAACTCTACCGCTACTGCACCAGCCCAATCGCCATTCGATCCGACCAACACGGGCACCTACAACTACACGTTCAACACCGACGTGTACGATAGTCAGGGTAACGCGCACCAGCTTAACCAGTACTTTGTAAAGGATGCCACCAGCAACTCCTGGACAATGTACACCACCATCGACGGTCGCAACCCGGCTGACCCGAATTCGACCACGCCGTTGGCCAACAATCTGCCGTTCAAGTCTGATGGCACCCTGGATACAGCTGCCATGAATGCGGGCCCGGTAGCGGGCGGCATGACCATCGCGGCCAACAAGACCTTCACGCTCGACAACTGGATCCCGGCACAGAAGAACGCTGCTGGTGTGTGGGGCGCCAACGGTGCTACCGCCAATGTCGACGGGGTCAACCTGGATATGCTTGGCACCACCCAGTACAACGCCGCCTCCGCCACCACCGCCAAGAGTCAGGATGGCTTTGCCACTGGCGAGCTGTCAGGCCTGACCATCGACGAAAGCGGCAACATGTTCGCCAACTTCACCAACGGCCAGGACAAGGTGATCGGCCAGGTGGCTATCGCCAACTTTGCCAACCTGCAGGGTCTGACACCGATTGGCGGCACCAGTTGGAAAGAGTCCTACGCGTCGGGCGTACCGGTGATTGGTGCTCCGGACACCGGCACGCTGGGTCAGATTGCCGGCGGTGCACTGGAAGACTCGAACGTCGATCTGACTGGAGAGCTGGTCAATCTGATCAAGGCGCAGAGCAACTACCAGGCCAATGCCAAGACCATCTCCACCGAAAGCACCATCATGCAGACCATCATTCAGATGACCTGATGATTGTTGTTGGTGTGATGTCTGTAATTGGGGCCGCAATGCGGCCCCAATAACTTGAAGGTTCACGTTAATGAAGCGGTTGTCATTATTGGCCTTGTTCCCCTTGCTGGTGCTGGTACTGCCGGCCCCTGCTGCCCCCGCCCCGTTCTATCAATGGCAAAGTCTGGTCACCGGCCGCTACCTGTGCTCGGCCCATAACCCGGGCAAAGGCTGGGTGCGCCATTCCGGCCCCTACAACAACGCTGCCTGCCGCAGCCATTGAGCAAGCCCTTGCCGCAGGCGGCAAACTTCCGCCGACAAACTGACGGTTATTGCCCCTCGCGAAGCTGAAAGCCCCGTAAATCGGGAGTTTCAGACTTGGTTCGATTATTGCTTTGAACCAGCCCAGTGACAGCGCGGCAACTACGCGCAGAGGAGAAACTGTGGACAAGTTGCTTTATGTGGCCATGACCGGCGCCAGCCAGAACGCGCTGGCGCAGAAGGCCCACGCCAACAACCTGGCGAACATTTCCACCAACGGTTTTCAGCGCGACCTGGAGCAGGCCCGTTCGATGCCGGTGTTCGGCGACAGCTTTCCGGCGCGCGCCTTCGCCATGACCGAACGCCCGGCCACCGACTTCAGCGAAGGCCCGTTGGTCGAAACCGGCCGCGACCTTGACGTGGCGGTGACCGGCAAGGGCTTTATCGCCGTGCAGGCGCCGGACGGCAGCGAAGCCTATGTGCGTACCGGTAGCCTGAACATCGATGCCCTCGGTGTGCTGCGAGCCGGCAATGGCATGCCGGTGATCGGCAACGGTGGCCCGATCGCCATCCCGCCCGAGCAGAAAGTGGAAGTGGGTGCCGACGGCACCATCAGTATCCGCTCCATGGGTGAAGACCCGCGGGTGATGGCCGAGGTCGACCGCATCAAACTGGTCAACCCGGACACCAAAGGCCTGACAAAGGGCCTGGACGGCCTGATCCATACCACATCCGGCCAGCCGGCCGATGCAGACGTCAATGTGCGGGTGGTGGCTGGCTTCGTGGAAGGCAGCAATGTCAACGCTGTCGAGGAAATGACCTCGGTGCTGGCGCTGTCCCGCCAGTTCGAACTGCACGTCAAGATGATGAACACGGCCAAGGAAGGCGACGAAGCCATGGCTCGGGTTTTGCAAATCGGCTAATCACTTTTGAACGGGTGCCGTAAAACAGGCGCACGAGGAGAACTTACATGCTTCCGGCTCTTTGGGTCGCTAAAACCGGCCTGTCCGCCCAGGACACCAACCTGACGGTCATTTCCAACAACCTGGCCAACGTCTCGACCACCGGCTTCAAACGTGATCGTGCCGAATTTGCCGACCTGCTCTACCAGATCAAGCGCCAGCCTGGTGCCCAGTCTACCCAGGACAGCGAGCTGCCTTCGGGCCTGCAGGTCGGTACCGGTGTACGTATTGTGGGCACCCAGAAGAGCTTCGTTGCCGGCAGCCTGCAAACCACCGAAAACCCGTTGGACATGGCAGTCAACGGCCGTGGTTTCTTCCAGGTCCTGCAGCCGGACGGCACCGTTTCGTACACCCGTGATGGCACCTTCCACCTGAACTCCGACGGCCAGATCGTTACCGCCAACGGCTACGCCCTGGAGCCTGCGATTGTCGTGCCTAACGACGCGCAGACTTTCACCGTTGGCCAGGACGGCACCGTGTCGATCACCACCGCCGGCAATCCGGCTGCACAGGTGATCGGCAACATCCAGACCGCCGACTTCATCAATCCGACCGGCCTGCAGGCGATCGGCGACAACCTGTTCCTCGAGACCGCAGCCAGTGGCGCACCTCAGGTCGGCACCCCAGGCCTGAACGGTTTTGGCACTACCCTGCAGCAGACGCTGGAGAACTCCAACGTCAGCACCGTGGAAGAGCTGGTGAACATGATCACCACCCAGCGTGCCTACGAGATGAACTCCAAGGTCATTTCCACGGCCGACCAGATGCTGTCGTTCGTTACCCAACAGCTCTAAGCCCTGTCACTCAGTTGCACCCGTGAGGTAAGCGTCATGAATCGTCTGTTGTCCGTTTTCGCCCTGGGGGGGGCGGTGTTGCTGGCAGGTTGCGTCGCGCCGACGCCCCGGCCCAACGACCCGTACTACGCGCCGGTGTTGCCGCGCACCCCATTGCCGGCAGCGGCCAACAACGGTTCGATCTACCAGGCCGGTTTCGAGCAGAACCTGTACAGCGACCGCAAGGCGTTCCGGGTGGGGGACATCATCACCATCACCCTCAACGAGAGAACCTCGGCCAGCAAGAACGCAGGTTCGCAGATCCAGAAGAACAGCTCGGCCAATATTGGCCTGACCTCGCTGTTCGGCAGTACACCGAACACCAACAATCCGTTCGGCGGTGGTGATCTGTCGCTGGAGGCTGGTTATAACGGCGAGCGTGCCACCAAGGGTGACAGCAAGGCCACCCAGGGCAACACCCTGACCGGCTCGATTACCGTGACCGTGGCCGAAGTGCTGCCCAACGGCATCATCGCCGTGCGCGGCGAGAAGTGGTTGACCTTGAACACCGGCGAAGAGCTGGTGCGCATTGCCGGCATGGTCCGCGCTGACGATATCGCCACTGACAACACCGTGCCGTCCACCCGCGTGGCCGACGCGCGCATCACCTATTCCGGCACGGGCTCGTTTGCCGATGCCAGCCAGCCCGGGTGGCTGGACCGCTTCTTCATCAGCCCGCTTTGGCCTTTCTGAGTACGGATGACCATGTTCAACGTAAGGCAGCTGATTGCCGCAACCCTGCTTTTGTCCTGTGCCTTCGCTGCCCAGGCCGAGCGCCTGAAGGACATTGCCAGCATCTCTGGCGTACGCTCCAACCAGTTGATTGGTTACGGCCTGGTGGTGGGCCTCAATGGCACGGGTGACCAGACCACCCAGACACCGTTCACCCTGCAAACCTTCAACAACATGCTGTCGCAGTTCGGCATCAAGGTGCCGGCCGGTTCCGGCAACGTGCAGTTGAAGAACGTTGCCGCAGTGTCGGTGCACGCCGACCTGCCACCGTTCGCCAAGCCGGGCCAGGTGGTGGACATTACCGTGTCGTCGATCGGTAACTCGAAGAGCCTGCGCGGCGGCAGCCTGTTGATGACCCCGCTCAAAGGTATCGACGGCAATGTCTACGCCATTGCCCAGGGCAACCTGGTCGTGGGCGGCTTTGACGCCGAGGGCCGTGACGGCTCGAAGATCACTGTCAATGTGCCGTCGGCTGGCCGTATTCCGGGTGGCGCCAGTGTCGAGCGTGCGGTGCCGAGCGGCTTCAACCAGGGCAATACCCTGACTCTGAACCTCAATCGCCCTGACTTCACGACCGCCAAGCGCATCGTGGACAAGGTCAACGACCTGCTCGGCCCTGGCGTGGCCCAGGCCGTGGATGGTGGTTCGGTGCGGGTCAGTGCGCCGATGGACCCAAGCCAGCGTGTGGATTATCTGTCGATCCTCGAAAACCTCGAAATCGACCCGGGCCAGGCGGTGGCCAAGGTCATCATCAACTCACGTACCGGCACCATCGTCATCGGCCAGAACGTCAAGGTGTCGCCGGCGGCGGTAACCCACGGCAGCCTGACCGTGACCATTACCGAAGACCCGATCGTCAGCCAGCCGGGGGCCTTCTCCAATGGTCAGACTGCCGTGGTGCCACGCTCGCGGGTCAATGCCGAGCAGGAAGCCAAGCCGATGTTCAAGTTCGGCCCGGGTACCACGCTGGACGAAATCGTCCGCGCGGTGAACCAGGTGGGCGCAGCGCCCGGCGACCTGATGGCGATCCTCGAAGCCTTGAAACAGGCCGGTGCCTTGCAGGCCGACCTGATCGTGATCTGAGGACGGCACGGATGAATATCAAAAGCCAGGTATCCGGTAGTGCCGACAGCGGCGCCTATACCGACCTTAACCGCCTGAGTGCCCTCAAGCACGGCGACCGCGACAGCGAAGCCAATGTGCGCAAGGTGGCCCAGGAGTTCGAGTCGCTGTTCATCAGTGAAATGCTCAAGGCCTCGCGCAAGGCCAGTGACGTGCTGGCCGACGACAACCCGATGAACACCGAAACGGTCAAACAGTACCGCGACATGTACGACCAGCAGCTGGCCGTAAGCATGTCCCGCGAAGGTGGCGGTATCGGCCTGCAGGACGTGCTGGTACGCCAGCTGACCAAGGGCCGCAGTGCGTCGGTCAATACCAGCCCGTTCCCGCGCGTCGATAGCAGTGGCCCGGCATTGTGGGGCAACAAGGTGGCGGAGCCGGTGCATACCATGGCCTCGTCCGCTACCCGCAATGACGTTGCAGCACTCAACGCGCGGCGCCTGGCCTTGCCCAGCAAGCTCACCGACCGCCTCCTGGCCGGTATCGTGCCATCGGCGGAAACCGCCAACAACGCCGCCGTGCCTGCACGTGACGGCCAGCAAGTGGCCAAGGCCTTCGCCGTGCCGGACAACGGCCTGCGCATTGTCGGCCGCGCCGTGGCCCAGCCGCCGCTGGCGCCGAACAAGGCTTTCACCGACAGCGACGCCTTCGTCGCCACCATGCTGCCAATGGCCGAACAGGCCGCCAAGCGCATTGGTATCGACCCACGCTACCTGGTGGCCCAGGCCGCGCTGGAAACCGGTTGGGGCAAGTCGGTGATGCGCAACAGCGACGGCAGCAGCAGCCACAACCTGTTCGGCATCAAAGCCACTGGCAACTGGCAAGGCGAGCAGGCGCGGGCGATCACCAGCGAATTCCGCGACGGTCAGTTCGTCAAGGAAACAGCGGCGTTCCGCAGCTACGACTCGTACCAGGACAGCTTCCACGACCTCGTCACCTTGTTGCAGAGCAATTCTCGCTATCAAGGTGCGCTGGATGCGGCCGATAACCCTGAGCAGTTTGCAAGAGAGCTGCAAAAGGCAGGTTATGCGACCGACCCGGGCTATGCGAAGAAAATCATCAGCATTGCCCAGCAAATGCAGTCAACCCCGCAATACGCCATGGCTGGCAGAACCACGAACTTATAAAAGGACTAAATCATGTCGAGCCTGATTTCCATCGGCCTGAGTGGCCTGAGTGCCAGCCAGGCGGCCTTGTCGGTAACCAGTAACAACATCGCCAACGCCGCGACCAGTGGCTACTCACGCCAGCAGACAGTTCAGGCGGCGGGGCCTTCGCACAACATTGGCGCAGGCTTCCTGGGTACCGGGACCACGCTGGCGGATGTGCGTCGCATCTACAGCTCCTACCTGGACAACCAACTGCAGACAGCCACCTCTTTGCAGGCAGATTCGCTGACGTTCCAGGATCAGATCACCAGCATCGACAAACTGCTGGCCGACCGTGACACCGGCATCAGCTCGGTCCTTACCGCCTTCTTCTCGGCCCTGCAGACTGCAGCGGCCAAGCCGGGTGACGTTGCCTCGCGCCAGTTGCTGCTGACCCAGGCGCAAACCCTGAGCAACCGTTTCAATGCGGTGAGCACCCAGCTGACTCAGCAGAACGCCACGATCAACTCCCAGCTCGACACCATGGCTGGCCAGGTCAACAAACTGACCGCCAGCATTGCCGAGTACAACAAGCAGATTGCCGCGGCCAGCGGCACTGGCAACACCCCTAACAGCCTGCTGGATGCGCGCAGTGAAGCGGTGCGTCAGCTCAATGAGCTGGTCGGTGTTACGGTACAGGAGCGTGACGGCAATTATGACGTGTACCTGGGCAGCGGCCAGTCGCTGGTCACCGGCAACAAGGCCAACACCCTGTCGGTCGAGCCTGGCGCTGCAGACAAGAGTCAGGCCAGCCTGCGCATCAACTACGAGTCGTTCAGCTCTGATGTGACCTCGGTGGTGTCCGGTGGCGCCATTGGCGGCCTGTTGCGTTATCGTCAGGACGTGCTGACGCCGTCGATGAACGAGCTTGGTCGCGTTGCCCTGGTAGTCGCCGACAGTATCAATAGCCAGTTGGGGCAGGGCCTGGATGCCAACGGCCAGTTCGGCAGCTCGCTGTTCTCCAGCATCAACAGCGCTACTGCCATGGCCCAACGCAGCCTGGCCTCGTCCAATAACAGTACCGGCTCCGGCAATCTGGATGTCACCATTGCCAATAGCGGTGCGTTGACCACCTACGACTACGAGGTGAAGTTCACCAGCGCCAACCAGTACAGTGTGCGCCGCTCCGACGGCACCGACATGGGCAGCTTCGACCTGAATGCCGACCCGGCACCCGTGATCGACGGTTTCAGTCTGGCGTTGAAAGGCGGCGGTCTGGCGGCTGGTGACAGCTTCAAGGTCATCCCCACCCGTGCAGCTGCCGGTAGCATTACCACGACCCTGACCGATGCCAACAAGCTGGCCTTCGCCGGGCCCGTCAGCGCTACTTCGGGCAGTGGCAACAGCGGTACTGGCACCATCACCCAGCCGACCCTGAGCGAGTCGCTGGACATCTACGGCGGTGCCGATACCGCGCTGATCCAGCAGTCGATTCGCGATTCGATGCCGGTGCGTGTGGTGTTCGACGCTGCCAGCGGCGGCTCCCAGGGCTACAAGCTGTTCGATGCCAAGGGCACCCAGATTGGCACTGGCAGCGTGGTACCGGGGCAGGACAACAAGCTGTCCATCGCCGTGCCGATGCTGGATGGGGCTGGCGACCCGATTCTGGATGGCAGCGGTAACCCGCGTACCTTTGCCGTCGAAACCACCATTGGCGGCAGCCCTGCGGCCAATGACAGCTTTACCCTGTCGTTTAATGACGACGGCAAGGCGGACAACCGTAACGCCACGGCACTGCTCGACCTGCAGACCAAGTCGACGGTGAACACCGGCTCCGGCGGCGGTACCAGCTTCACTTCGGCCTACGCCTCGCTGGTCGAACGCGTGGGTGCAAAGGCGAACCAGGCGTCCATCGACAGCACCGCGACCGAGGCGGTGCTCAAGTCTGCCAGCGAAAGCCGCAGTGCGGTGTCCGGGGTCAACCTGGATGACGAAGCGGCCAGCCTGGTCAAGTTCCAGCATTACTACACGGCGTCCTCGCAGATCATCAAGGCGGCGCAAGAAACCTTCAGCACCCTGATCAACGCTTTGTAAGGAGTAGACTATCGTGCGTATTTCCACTGCTCAGTTCTATGAGGCCAGCGCCAGTAGCTACTCCAAGAACTTCTCCAGCATGAACAAGACCAACGACCAGGTGACGTCGGGTATCCGTATCCAGACCGCTGCCGATGACCCGGTCGGTGCTGCACGCCTGCTGCTGCTGCAACAGCAGCAATCGTTGCTGGACCAGTACAGCGGCAACATCAACACCGTGAGCAACTCGCTGCTGCAGGAAGAGAGTGTGCTCTCTACCATCAACGATGCCATGCAGCGTGCCAGTGAGTTGGCGATCCGTGCCGGTGGCGCCGGGGTGACCGATTCTGACCGCGTGGCCATCGGCACCGAGCTGAAAGAGATCGAGGCCAACATCTTTGGCCTGCTCAACTCGCGCGATGCCAACGGCGACTACATGTTCGGAGGCTCCAAGAGCACCACGCCGCCCTATGTGCGCAACTCCGATGGCACCTATAGCTACCACGGCGACCAGACCCAACTGAGCCTGCAGGTATCCGATACCCTGAGCCTGGCTACCAACGACACCGGTTTCAGCATCTTCGACTCGGCCAGCAACAAGAGCCGTACCCAGTCGACCCTGTTGGTGCCGGCGACTGACGATAGCGTGGTCGGGGTGTCGTCTGGCCTGCTGACCTCGAGCACCACCTACAACAACAGCTTCACGGCAGGCCAGCCTTACAAGCTGACCTTCACCAGCGCGACGCAGTACACCATCACTGACGCCAACGGCAATGACATCACCTCGGAAACGCCTACCAACGGTACCTTCGACAGCAAGACCGAAGGTGCCAACAAGATTGCCCTGCGTGGGGTGGAGTTCGAGATAACCGTGACCTTGGAGGAGGGTGCCGATGCCGACGCCGCCGTGGGCGGGCGCGAGTTCTCCCTGGAAGCACGCCCGGACTCGTTCAATACCACCCGTAACGGCAGCAACACCTCCAGCGCCCAGGTCACCAGCAGCAGCGTGACCGACGAGGCCGCCTATCGCAGCACCTTCCCCAGTAACGGTGCGGTGATCAAGTTCACGGGGCCGGGCGCATACGAGTTCTATGCCCAGCCGCTGACGGCCGACAGCAAGCCGGTCGCCAAAGGTACCTTTACGGCACCGTCGTTGACGGTGGCCGGGGTAACCTACCAGGTGTCCGGTTCGCCGGAGGCAGGCGACCAGTTTGCGGTCACGGCCAATACCCACCAGAACCAGAACGTGCTGGAAACCCTCAGTCAGTTGCGTGCGGCACTGGAAACGCCGGTGACCGGTGCTGGCGCGGCGAATGCCTTGAAAGATGCGGCGGCCTCGGCCATTGCAAACCTGGCCAGTGCCCGTGAGCAGGTCGATATCACCCGTGGCTCGATCGGTGCTCGCGGCAACTCGCTTGAGATTCAACGCCAGGAGAACACCAGCCTGGGGCTGGCCAACAAGACCACCCAGAACGCCATCGGCAACACCGACATGTCGCAGGCAGCCATCACCCTGACCTTGCAGCAGGCCATGCTGGAGGCCTCGCAGCTGGCCTTCTCGCGTATTTCCCAGTTGAGCCTGTTCAACAAGCTCTGATCTGCCTGCCTGATCCTGGGGCTGCTGCGCAGCCCTATCGCGACACAAGGCCGCTCCCACAGGTCCTCCTCTCTCCTGAAGGTGGGGTATTTGGACTGCTCCCAAGGGTTGGATTGGTGTCCAGCTTCTTGGGGCATTCCCGGTACTCCTCTCTTCTGAAGGTGGCGTATTCGTGGGAGCGGCCTTGCGTCGCGAAAGGGCCGCGAAGCGGCCCCATCGATATCTGCTGCGAAGCTGATCATTCGGGGTCCAGTGCCCGCCCGGTCATTCCAAAAATTCCCCAGTCCCCACACCCTCGCCACGGCTTTCGTAGCATTTCAATGTGACCAATGAGTCAAAACGCTCATCTTCCCTGTATTCTATGCAGCAGCTGTTGCAGCATTTTGTTACCGGTGCGCAGGCGAGCCCTGCCTACAACCCCTGGCGGTGACCGCTCCGGTATTTGGCGCCCTCAATTCATCGAGTGGTGGTCTTTGGCTGTTTTCATTGGGAAGCCAGAATGATTGGCATCAAAAGCATTGCGAGTTACGTGCCCACCGCTGGCCTGGACAACTACGTTCAGGGTGCGAAGTTCGGCAAGGACGAAGAGTTCATGTTCGGCAAGATCGGTGCGTCGTTCCTGCCGCGCAAGGCCGAAGAGCAAGAAACCTCCGACCTGTGCGTAGAAGCCGCCCAGGCGCTGTTCGCCAGCAACCCCGACCTCGATCCGCAATCGATCGATGCGTTGATCGTGGTCACCCAGAACGGCGACGAAGAAGGCCTGCCGCACACCGCAGCCATCGTCCAGAGCAAACTAGGCCTGTCTACCCGCGTGGCGGCGTTCGACGTGTCGCTGGGCTGCTCCGGCTATGTGTATGGCCTGTATGCGATCAAAGGCTTCATGGAGGCGGCAGGCCTGAAGAACGGCCTGCTGATCACCGCCGACCCGTATTCGAAGATCGTCGACCCGGAAGACCGCAACACCACCATGCTGTTCGGCGACGCCGCCACCGCTACCTGGATGGGTGAAAACGCGGTATGGAACTTGGGCCAGGCGCGTTTCGGCACTGACGGTTCCGGTGCCGAGCACCTGAAAGTCAGCGACGGCAAATTCTTCATGAATGGCCGCCAGGTGTTCAACTTCGCCCTGATCAAAGTGCCGGCGCACCTGCACGAGCTGCTGGATGCCAGCGACCTGAAGTCGTCGGATATCGACGCCTTCTGCATCCACCAGGGCAGTGCGGCGATTGTCGACGCCGTGGCGCGACGCTTTGAAGAGCAACACCCGGAGAAGTTCGTCAAGGACATGCTGGAAACCGGCAATACGGTGTCCTCCAGCGTTCCGCTGCTGCTGCAGAAGCACATGCTCGATGGCAACTGGAAGCGCGTGGCGATCAGTGGTTTTGGCGTGGGCCTGTCGTGGGGCTCGGCCATCCTGTACCGCGACTGATCCCCCGGTCAGCCCACAAAAGCGCCCGGCGGCCACCGCCCGGCGCTTTTTTTCTGCCAAAAACAAACTTCTGCCTAACGCAGCCCGTTGTAGGAGCGGGTTCACCCGCGAAGAAGGCTGCTCGGTCTATGGCACCGGCTTAGCCGGTGTTCGCGGGTGAACCCGCTCCTACAGACGGGATGAGGCATTCAGCCCAGTTCGAACAGTTTTTGACGCCAATAAACCGCCCTTAACCCCTTGATTTATCAGGGCTGGCCCCATGCCAGTATTTTTTTTTTGAAAAAGCCCTCAAGCAACCCGCGCACCCGACGATAACCATTACGAAGGTTCTCTAGGCCAATCCGGCGGTTGCCAAGGCCGGAAGCCGCAGTACCCATCCAACGAGGATTTCGTCATGGCTTTAACTGTAAACACCAACATTGCGTCGATCACCACCCAGGGCAACCTGACCAAGGCGAGCAACGCTCAGACCACTTCGATGCAGCGTCTGTCCTCGGGTCTGCGCATCAACAGCGCTAAAGACGACGCTGCCGGCCTGCAGATCGCCAACCGTCTGACCAGCCAGATCAATGGCCTGGGCCAGGCTGTGAAGAACGCCAACGACGGTATCTCGATCGCTCAGACCGCTGAAGGTGCAATGCAGGCCTCGACCGACATCCTGCAGAAAATGCGTACCCTGGCTCTGTCCTCGGCTACTGGCTCGCTGAGCGCCGACGACCGTAAGTCGAACAACGACGAATACCAGGCTCTGACCGCTGAGCTGAACCGTATCTCGGATACCACCACCTTCGGTGGCCAGAAGCTGCTGGACGGTTCGTACGGCACCAAGGCCATTCAGGTCGGCGCAAATGCCAACGAAACCATCAACCTGACTCTGGACAACGTTTCGGCCAAGAGCATTGGCTCGCAGCAAGTCAAGAGCGTCGGCATCACTCCAGATGCAACCGGCATTGCAGGTGGCGCTGTCACCATCACCGGTAACGGCCAGAGCACTGACGTCACGCTCGCTGCTGGTGCTTCCGCCAAGGAAATCGCCAAGACCCTGAACGGCGCAGTAGGTGGCCTGACCGCTACCGCAAGCACCGAAGTCGAGTTCACCATCGACGAAGCGGCTATCGCCGGTGCCACCCCAGCATCCGCCAACTTCAAACTCGAAGTCGGCGGTCAGACTGTCGACTTCGTGGGTGTCACCGACACCGCCGGTCTTGCTGACCAGCTGAAGTCCAACGCTGCCAAGCTGGGTATCAGCGTCAACTATGACGAGACCAAGGGCACTCTGTCGGTCAAGTCCGATACCGGTGAAAACCTCAAGTTCACTGCTGCCGACCCTGGTGCTGTTGCAGGTATCCAAGTTGCCGCCAAAGACGGTTCGGGCAAACTTGGTACTGCCGCCGCGTTGGACGCAGCCACTCTGGTCGTCACTGGCGCGGTGAACCTGGACTCCGCCAAGGGCTACTCGCTGACCGGCGCTGGCGTTGAAGACCTGTTCGCGGGTACTGGTGTCACCGCTGTGACTTCGGCCAAGACCTCTATCGCCGAAACCGACGTGACCGACGCCACCAACGCCCAGAACGCTCTGGCTGTTATCGACAAGGCGATCGGCTCCATCGACAGCGTCCGTTCGGGCCTGGGTGCTACCCAGAACCGTCTGCAAACCACCGTCGACAACCTGCAGAACATCCAGAAGAACTCCACCGCTGCCCGCTCCACCGTGCAGGACGTGGACTTCGCTTCGGAAACTGCCGAGCTGACCAAGCAGCAGACTCTGCAGCAGGCTTCGACTGCGATCCTGTCGCAGGCTAACCAGCTGCCATCGTCGGTCCTGAAACTGCTTCAGTAATTCAGGCGCTTGAGTGAAGGGTGAAAGGGTGCGTTTACGTGCCCTTTCACCCTTTTTGACATGAGGAGTTCGAAACATGGACATGAGTGTCAAGCTGAACCAGGTGTACCCGACCGTGTTGCCCCATCCGCCAGGAGCTGATCGCGAGCGGGACCCGGCTATGCCTGCCAAGGTGCAGGAAGCCGCTGCCTCCGATAATCAGCCGCACTCGCGCGAGGACCTGGAAAAAGCGGTTGGCGAAATTCGTGATTTCGTCCAGTCGAGCCAGCGCCAGCTGGACTTTTCCATTGACGATTCCACGGGCCGGATTGTAGTCAAGGTGATTGCTACCCAGTCCGGTGAGGTGATCCGGCAACTTCCGTCGGAAGCTGCACTGAAATTGGCGCAGAGCCTCAGTGAAGCCAGCAGCCTGCTGTTCGACGGTCAGGCATAGGCTGGCATGATTTTTGTTGTTGTCGATTATTTGATGGATTTATCCGCCAAGGATCCGGCAGCTACTGAACAAGGAGAGCAATGATGGCAGGTACAACAGTCAGCGGTATTGGCTCGGGCATCGATACCCAGGCGATCGTCGAATCTCTGGTGGCCGCGCAGAAGGCGCCGAAACAGGCGCAGATCAATACCCAAACACTGAAGGCAACCACCACGTTGTCCTCTATTGGCAAGATCCAGGCGGCTCTCGATGCGTTCCGTGGCGCCTTGACCAACATGACTGATTCCAACAGCTTTGGTGGCCTGAGCCTTAAGTCTTCGGATGAAAAGGTCGCGACCGTCACCATGGGGACTGGGGCGGCAAACGGGTCGTTCAAGCTGATCGTCGACAAGTTGGCGACCGCGTCAAAAGTTTCGACCAAAGTGTATGCAGATGGCGCGGGATCGGTAGTCAATAGCGGCAGTACGCCAACTACCCTGACCATCAGTCAGGACGGCAAGGACTTCGATCTGAGTGTTCCCGCCGGCGCCACGTTGCAGCAGGTACGCGACAGCATCAATAGCCAGTTCGGTGTAGCGGGTCTTAGTGCCAACGTGCTGACGGATGCCAATGGTTCTCGTCTGATCGTCACCTCGACGAAAATGGGTGAGGGCTCTGACATTACCCTTTCCGGTAATTCGGGCATCGATACCGGCTATACCGTTGTCGATGAGCCGACGGACGCCGAGTACACCCTTGACGGCATTGCCATGAAGTCCAAGACCAATGACATCACCGATGCTGTCAGTGGTCTCAATATTAAGCTGGTGGGTGTTTCACCGATAAACGCTACCAGTGGTGAGCCTACGGCGACCATCCTCTCGCTGACTACCAGCTCCACAACGTTGAAGTCGGGCCTCAAAGGTTTCATCGATACCTACAATGCCTTGCTCGCCGTGATGAATGAGGAAACCAAGGTCACCAAGAACGCCAATGGCACCATGACGGCCGCGGCGCTGACGGGTGATGCCACGATGCGCACGTTGATGACCTCCATTCGTGAGGAGCTCAATGCGGTATCGGGCAACGGAACCTTGAAATCGCTCGCTGCCTTTGGTGTCAGTTCGTCCCAGGATGGCGGTGCGCTGAGCCTGGACGACAAGAAATGGGACAAGGTTGCCTCCACCAACGCGGCGGACCTGACTAGTATTTTCAATGGCAAGGATGGCCTGCTGGCGCGCCTGCAAAAAGTCACCGAGCCATTCGCCAAGGCCGCAACCGGCACCCTCGCCGAGCGCTCCAAGGTCCTGAGCGAAAGCCTGACCAAGCTCACGGCCGAGCAGGAAACCCTGGATGCCCGCATGGAAGCCCTGCAGAAGAGCCTGCAGGACAAGTACAACAACATGGATACCCTGGTCACTCAGTTGCGTCAGCAGCAGGACTCGGTGCTGAGCACCCTCAACGCACTGAACAAGGCGAACAGCGACGATTGATCCGTGAACCTTGCATGAAGTCCGTGCAAGATGCCGGGCTTCATGTCATCGGTCGGTAAAGTTTTTCGCCGCCTGCCCGATACAAGGAATATCTCCCCCTTAAGCCTGCCCGTCACGAGGTCGCAAGATGAATCCCATGAGAGCCCTTCGTCAGTACCAGAAGGTCAATTCCCATGCCCAGATTTCCGAAGCCACGCCCCATCGCCTGGTGCAGATGCTGATGGAGGGCGGCCTCGATCGCATGGCGCAGGCCAAGGGTGCGATGGCGCGTGGCGACATTGCGGAAAAGGGTCTGATGCTGGGCAAGGCGATCGACATCATCATCGGTTTGCGCGATGGCTTGTCGCCTGAAAAAAGCGAAAACCCAGAGTACGTCGAAAAGCTCGACGCCCTCTATGTCTACATGACCAATCGCCTGATGCAGGCTAATGTGGACAACGATGCCAGCATTATCGACGAAGTTGCCCAGCTGCTGATTACCGTGAAAAGTGGCTGGGACGGCATTGCCGACGCCCAGCCTGCCAGCTGATGGCAAGGAGATTACCGTGACCGCACTGCAACGCCTCGATGACACCTGCGATGCCCTGATCGGGGCCTTGGGGGAGCGTGACTGGGAAACCATTGCCAAGCTGGATGTGGCGTGCCGCGCGTGCATCGACGAGGTGCTGGAAACCCATGCGATGGATCAGGCGTTGCTGCGCGAGAAGCTGGAAGGGGTGCTGCGGCTCTACCGCAATCTGATCGATGTGACAACCGGTGAACGCCAGGCAATTGCCGAAGAGATGATGCAGATCAATCAAGCGAAAAATGCATCGAAGGTTTACCATCTCTTCAGTTAAGATGCGCACGACTTAACAAAAGGCGCCATAAATTTGACTGTATGGGCCTTTTTGACTTTACTAGTGGCTGTTTTCGAATTTCAGACGTCCGAACACTGACCATTCAGTCGGAATGATGTCGAGCACGCCCCCGCAGGGCGCCGATATGACTAGGGAAGTTGCTATTGCATGTGGCGTGAAACCAAGATTCTGCTGATCGATGACGACAGCGCGCGCCGCCGCGACCTTGCGGTGGTGCTGAACTTCCTCGGCGAAGAAAACCTCGCGTGTGCCAGCCATGACTGGCAGCAGGCGGTCGAGCCATTGTCTTCGAGCCGCGAAGTGCTGTGCGTGCTCATCGGCACCGTAAATGCTCCGGGCAATCTGCTTGGGCTGCTTAAGACAGTGGCTACCTGGGATGAGTTCCTTCCGGTTCTGCTTTTAGGTGAAATTTCTTCTGTCGAGCTGCCAGAAGACCTTCGCCGTCGGGTGCTTTCCAGCCTGGAAATGCCGCCAAGCTACAGCCAACTGCTGGATTCGCTGCACCGTGCCCAGGTCTACCGCGAGATGTATGACCAGGCGCGCGAGCGCGGTCGCCAGCGCGAGCCCAATCTGTTCCGTAGCCTGGTTGGCACCAGTCGTGCCATCCAGCACGTGCGGCAAATGATGCAGCAAGTGGCGGATACCGATGCCAGCGTGCTGATCCTGGGTGAGTCGGGCACCGGCAAGGAAGTGGTGGCGCGCAACCTGCACTACCATTCCAAGCGCCGCGAAGCGCCATTCGTGCCGGTCAACTGTGGCGCGATCCCGGCCGAGCTGCTGGAAAGCGAACTGTTCGGCCACGAGAAGGGCGCCTTTACCGGGGCCATCACCAGCCGTGCCGGGCGTTTCGAACTGGCCAACGGCGGTACCCTGTTCCTCGACGAAATCGGCGACATGCCGTTGCCGATGCAGGTCAAGCTGCTGCGTGTGCTGCAGGAGCGTACCTTCGAGCGCGTGGGTAGCAACAAGACCCAGAGCATCGACGTGCGCATCATCGCTGCGACGCACAAGAACCTCGAAACCATGATCGAGGACGGTACCTTCCGCGAAGACCTGTACTACCGCCTGAATGTGTTCCCTATCGAAATGGCGCCGCTGCGTGAGCGTGTGGAAGACATTCCGTTGCTGATGAACGAGCTGATTTCGCGCATGGAGCACGAGAAGCGTGGTTCCATTCGCTTCAATTCCGCCTCGATCATGTCGCTGTGTCGTCACGGCTGGCCGGGCAACGTGCGCGAGCTGGCCAACCTGGTCGAGCGCATGGCGATCATGCACCCGTACGGGGTCATTGGCGTGTCGGAACTGCCGAAGAAATTCCGCTATGTCGATGACGAAGACGAGCAGATGGTCGACAGCCTGCGCAGCGACCTGGAAGAGCGCGTGGCGATCAATGGCCACACACCAAACTTCAGCAACCACGCCATGCTGCCGCCCGAAGGCCTGGACCTCAAGGACTACCTGGGTAGCCTGGAGCAGGGCCTGATCCAGCAGGCGCTGGACGATGCCAACGGTATCGTTGCGCGCGCGGCTGAACGTTTGCGTATTCGCCGTACCACCCTGGTCGAGAAGATGCGCAAGTACGGCATGAGCCGCCAGGGCGGTGAGGAACAGGCGGAAGATTGAAGCCTGGCGGTTGTCTATGCCGGCCTCTTCGCGGGCACGCCCGCTCCCACAGGGATATCACCGAATTGAAGATGTGTATCGATCCTGTGGGAGCGGGCGTGCCCGCGAAGAGGCCGGCACAAATCCCTATCTCCGGCACGGCTATTGCTACACCGCTGGCAACACACCGTTTTTATGACGGTCAGCCACGCGAGAGAGCACGATGCCCCAGGCCGCCCACGTATCACGAGCCCCTGATCAGCAGGGGCAAACCCCGGTCGCGCAGGACAGCGGCCAGGGTATCGCGCAAGCCTTTGCCCTGTTCAATCAGGTGTCCAGCCAGCTGAGCCAGTCCTACAGCCTGCTCGAAGCCCGGGTCAGTGAGCTCAAGGGTGAGCTGGCCGTGGTCAGCGCCCAGCGCATCGACGAACTGAGTGAGAAGGAACGCCTGGCCAACCGCCTGCAGAACCTGCTGGACTTGCTGCCCGGTGGGGTGATCGTGATCGACGGCCAGGGCCTGGTGCGCGAAGCCAACCCGGCCGCCTGCGAGTTGCTCGGCGAGCCCCTGATTGGCCAATTGTGGCGCCAGGTGATCGCCCGTAGCTTTGCCCCGCGCAAGGACGACGGCCACGAAGTCTCGCTGCGCGACGGTCGCCGCCTGTCGATCGCCACCCGCTCGCTGG
Organism: Pseudomonas sp. zjy_15; assembly: GCF_043101865.1. Classification (NCBI taxonomy): domain Bacteria; kingdom Pseudomonadati; phylum Pseudomonadota; class Gammaproteobacteria; order Pseudomonadales; family Pseudomonadaceae; genus Pseudomonas; species Pseudomonas sp. zjy_15. The sequence goes on along the minus strand of NZ_JBICII010000019.1, from coordinate 109,730 downwards.
ATGCCGAGCCTGGCCAGTTGGTGCTGCTCAACGACCTGACTGAAACCCGTCGCCTCCAGGATCAACTGGCTCGCCATGAGCGGCTGTCGTCCTTGGGGCGCATGGTTGCCTCGCTGGCCCATCAGATTCGCACGCCGCTGTCGGCAGCCATGCTGTATGCCAGCCACCTGGCCGATAGCGAGCAAGCACTGAGCGCGGAAACCCGGCAGCGCTTCGCCGCGACCTTGAAGGAGCGCCTGCACGAGCTGGAACACCAGGTGCGCGACATGCTGGTGTTTGCCCGTGGCGAGTTGCCACTGGGGGATCGGGTGACCCCGAAAGCGCTGTTCCAGGCCCTGCAACAGGCGGCCCAGGCACATGTGCAGGGGCATGCCGTGCGCTGGCAGTGCGACAGTCATCTGGGCGAGTTGCTGTGCAACCGCGACACTCTGGTCGGCGCCTTGCTCAACCTGATTGAAAATGCCCTGCAGGCCAGCGATGGCCCGGCACGGCTGAAGGTGCACCTGTACCGCCGCGAACGTAGCTTGCACCTGTGTGTCAGCGATGCCGGCAGCGGCATCGATGCAGGCTTGCTCGGCCGTTTGGGCGAGCCTTTCCTTACCACCAAGGCCACCGGTACCGGCCTGGGCCTGGCCGTGGTCAAGGCGGTGGTGCGTGCGCATCAGGGCACGATCAACCTGCGCTCGAAAGTCGGCCGTGGTACCTGCGTGCGGGTAGAACTGCCGTTGATCGACGGGCAATTGGCGGAGGGGGTGTAATGGCAATCAAGGTGCTGCTGGTCGAGGATGACCGCGTATTGCGCCAGGCGCTGGGCGATACTCTGGAAATCGGCGGGTTCGCCTATCAGGCGGTGGGCAGTGCCGAAGAAGCGCTGGAGGCCGTACTGGATGACGCGTTCAGCCTGGTAGTCAGTGACGTCAACATGCCCGGTATGGACGGGCACCAGTTGCTCAGCCAGCTGCGCCGCCAGCAGCCACAGTTGCCGGTGCTGTTGATGACGGCGCATGCTGCTGTCGAGCGTGCGGTCGAGGCCATGCGTCAAGGCGCCGCCGACTACCTGGTCAAGCCGTTCGAGCCCAAGGCGCTGCTCAGCCTCGTGGAGCGGCATGCCGCCGGGCGGGTCACCGGCGAAGAAGGGCCGGTGGCTTGCGAGCCGGCCAGTCGCCAGTTGCTGGAGCTGGCGGCCCGTGTGGCGCGCAGTGACTCGACCGTGCTGATTTCCGGCGAGTCCGGTACTGGCAAGGAAGTGCTGGCGCGCTACATTCACCAGCAATCGCCGCGTGCGGCGCAGCCCTTCGTGGCGATCAATTGCGCGGCGATCCCCGACAACATGCTCGAGGCCACCCTGTTCGGCCACGAGAAGGGCGCCTTCACCGGCGCTATCGCGGCTCAGGCAGGCAAGTTCGAGCAGGCCGAAGGCGGCACCCTGCTGCTCGACGAAATCTCGGAAATGCCCATGGCCTTGCAGGCCAAGCTGCTGCGTGTGCTGCAGGAGCGCGAGGTGGAGCGGGTAGGCGGGCGCAAGCCGATCAGCCTGGACATTCGGGTGCTGGCCACCACCAACCGCGACCTGGCCGGCGAGGTGGCGGCCGGGCGCTTCCGCGAAGACCTGTACTACCGCCTGTCGGTGTTCCCGCTGGCCTGGCGCCCGCTGCGTGAGCGGCCGGGCGATATCCTGCAGTTGGCCGAGCGCCTGCTGGCGCGCCATGTGGCCAAGATGAAGCATGCCCCGGTGCGCCTCTCGCCAGCGGCTCGGGCCTGCCTGCAGGCATATGCCTGGCCGGGCAACGTGCGCGAACTGGACAACGCCCTGCAGCGGGCGTTGATTCTGCAGCAGGGGGGCGTGATCGAGGCGGCGGATTTTTGTCTGGCAGGCGCCATTCCATTGTCGGCTGGCACCGAGCCATCTCTTGAGGTGGTTGCTGATGCTGGCGGCTTGGGGGATGACATGCGTCGCCACGAGTACCAGATGATCATCGACACCCTGCGCGCCGAACGCGGCCGCCGCAAAGAGGCGGCCGAACGCCTGGGCATCAGCCCGCGCACGTTGCGCTACAAGCTGGCACAGATGCGCGATGCCGGGTTTGACGTCGAGGCCAGCCTGTTCGGCTGACAGGCAAATCATCTGCAACTGGCGCGGACCTCTGTGGGAGCGGCCTTGCGTCGCGATAGGGGCGCAAAGCGGCCCCGGCGATCTTTGCGGCGGAGCTGAAGACCTGGGGCCGCTTCGCGCCCCTATCGCGACGCAAGGCCGCTCCCACAGGAATTGTGTGATCCCTGGGAAATGAGTCGCGAAGGCTGGCACCTTTGTTGCTTTAGGTAGGTCATTCGCCGCATGACTGTCAAAAAAATGCGGCCGCAGGAGAGAGAAGGGTCATGAGCCAAGGTGTTGAATTCAATCGTCTGATGTTGGACATGCGGGCCATGCAGGCCGATGCCATGTCGCTGCCCAAGGCAACCGTTGCCCCAGAGCTGGCGCCGGGGCAAAGTACCTTCGCCGACATGCTCGGCCAGGCCATCGGCAAGGTGCATGAGACGCAGCAGGCCTCGACCCAACTGGCCAACGCGTTCGAAATCGGCAAGAGCGGCGTCGACCTGACTGACGTGATGATCGCTTCGCAAAAGGCCAGCGTGTCGATGCAAGCCATGACCCAGGTACGCAACAAGCTGGTCCAGGCGTACCAGGACATCATGCAGATGCCGGTTTGAGGACGGATGTAACCCATGGCTGAAGCAGTCGTCGAAAACGCCCCCGCCAAAGCTGGCTCGCCAGCGGCCAAGCCGCCGCTGTTTGGCATGGCGTTTCTGGAAAATATCTCGCAGATGCCCATGCTGCGCCAGATCGGCCTCATGGTCGGCCTGGCGGCCAGCGTGGCCATCGGCTTTGCCGTGGTGCTGTGGTCGCAACAACCCGATTACCGTCCGTTGTACGGCAGCCTGTCGGGCATGGACACCAAGCAGGTCATGGACACCCTGGCCGCTGCTGACATCCTCTATAACGTGGAGCCCAACTCGGGGGCCCTGCTGGTCAAGGCCGACGACCTCTCCCGTGCGCGCCTGAAACTGGCAGCCGCCGGCGTGGCGCCGAGCGACGGCAATGTCGGCTTCGAGCTGCTCGACAAGGAGCAGGGCCTGGGCACCAGCCAGTTCATGGAAACCACTCGCTACCGCCGCAGCCTGGAAGGCGAACTGGCCCGTACCGTTTCCAGCCTCAACAACGTCAAGGCCGCGCGTGTGCACCTGGCCATCCCGAAAAGTTCGGTGTTCGTGCGTGATGAACGCAAGCCCAGCGCCTCGGTACTGGTCGAGCTGTACCCAGGCCGCGCACTGGAAGCCGGGCAGGTGATGGCCATCGTCAACCTGGTCGCCACCAGCGTGCCGGAACTGGACAAGTCCCAGGTCACCGTCGTCGACCAGAAGGGCAACCTGCTGTCCGATCAGATTCAGGATTCCGCGCTGACCCAGGCTGGCAAGCAGTTCGACTACAGTCGCCGGGTGGAAAGCATGCTTACCCAGCGCGTGCACAATATCCTGCAGCCGGTGCTGGGCAACGACCGCTACAAGGCCGAAGTGTCCGCGGACCTCGACTTCAGCACGGTCGAGTCCACCTCCGAACAGTTCAACCCCGATCAGCCGGCGTTGCGCAGCGAGCAGTCAGTCGACGAACAGCGTGCCAGCAGCCAAGGCCCGCAAGGCGTGCCTGGCGCGCTGAGCAACCAGCCGCCAGGCGCCGCTTCGGCACCGCAGACCACCGGTGGCGCGGCTACCCCGGCTGCTGCCATTCAGCCTGGCCAACCGCTGGTGGATGCCAACGGCCAGCAGATCATGGACCCGGCCACCGGCCAGCCGATGCTCGCGCCGTACCCGTCAGACAAACGTCAGCAAAGCACCAAGAACTTCGAGCTGGACCGTTCCATCAGCCACACTCGCCAGCAGCAGGGGCGCATGACCCGTCTGTCGGTAGCGGTGGTGGTGGACGACCAGGTCAAGATCGACCCGGCCACTGGCGATACCACACGTGCGCCATGGGGCGCCGAGGACCTGGCGCGCTTTACCCGCCTGGTGCAGGACGCAGTCGGCTTCGATGCCAGCCGTGGCGACAGCGTGACGGTGATCAACGTGCCGTTCGCCGCCGACCGTGGCGAGGAAATCGCCGACATCGCCTTCTACCAGCAGCCCTGGTTCTGGGATATCGTCAAGCAAGTGCTGGGCGTGGTGTTCATCCTGGTGCTGGTGTTCGGCGTGCTGCGGCCAGTGCTGAACAACATTACCGGGGGCGGCAAGCAGGCTGCCCCGGATAGCGACATGGAGCTGGGCGGCATGATGGGTCTGGATGGCGAACTGGCCAACGACCGCGTCAGCCTGGGTGGCCCGACAAGCATTCTGCTGCCTAGCCCGAGCGAGGGTTACGAGGCACAGCTCAACGCAATCAAAGGCCTGGTGGCCGAAGACCCGGGCCGTGTGGCCCAGGTCGTGAAAGACTGGATCAACGCCGATGAGTGATAACCGAGCCGTTACCGCCAAGCTGAGCCGCGTCGACAAGGCGGCGATCCTCCTGCTCTCGCTGGGCGAGACCGATGCGGCCCAGGTGCTGCGGCACATGGGCCCGAAGGAAGTGCAGCGGGTAGGTGTGGCCATGGCGCAGATGGGCAATGTGCACCGTGACCAGGTCGAACAGGTGATGAGCGAGTTTGTCGACATCGTCGGCGACCAGACCAGCCTGGGTGTCGGGTCTGATGCGTACATCCGCAAGATGCTCAACCAGGCCCTGGGCGAGGACAAGGCCAATGGCCTGGTCGACCGCATCCTGCTCGGCGGCAATACCAGCGGCCTGGACAGCCTCAAGTGGATGGAGCCGCGTGCCGTGGCCGACGTGATCCGCTACGAGCACCCGCAGATCCAGGCCATCGTGGTCGCCTACCTCGACCCGGACCAGGCCGGTGAAGTGCTGAGCAACTTCGACCACAAGGTGCGCCTGGACATCGTCCTGCGCGTGTCATCGCTGAACACCGTGCAGCCGGCGGCGCTGAAGGAGCTGAACCAGATCCTCGAGAAGCAGTTCTCGGGCAACTCCAACGCCGCGCGCACCACCCTGGGTGGTATCAAGCGTGCTGCCGACATCATGAACTTCCTCGACAGCTCGGTGGAAGGCGCACTGATGGACGCGATCCGCGAAATCGACAGCGACCTGTCGGAGCAGATCGAAGACTTGATGTTTGTCTTCAACAACCTGGCCGACGTCGACGACCGAGGCATCCAGGCGCTGTTGCGCGAAGTGTCCTCCGACGTGTTGGTGGTGTCGCTCAAGGGCGCCGACGAGCGGGTCAAGGACAAGATCTTCAAGAACATGTCCAAACGTGCTTCGGAACTGCTGCGTGACGATCTGGAGGCCAAAGGGCCGGTACGGGTCAGCGACGTGGAAACCGCGCAGAAAGAAATCCTCACCATTGCCCGGCGCATGGCCGAGGCCGGCGAGATCGTGCTCGGCGGCAAGGGCGCCGAGGAAATGATCTAAGGTATTCGCGACCCCATAGCCGACGCCGCCTTTTGTAGGCGCGGGTTTACCCGCGAAGGCGTCGGTCCTGGCAATCGAGGTTGTCGCTGCCGACGCATTCGCGGGTGAACCCGCTCCTACAAGGGACCGTGTCGGCCGAACATGGTTTGAGAACATGACAGCATGCCCACCAAAGAACACCACCCCAGCGACCTGATCCGCGCCCGCGACCTCGAGGGCGTGGACGTGTGGGCGTTGCCCAGCTTCGACCCGGAACCGGAGCCTGCGCCCGAGCCGGAACCGGAGCCCGAGGTCATCGAGGAAGAAATCGAGGAAGTGCCGCTGGAAGAAGTCCAGCCACTGACCCTGGAAGAGCTCGAAGCCATCCGCCAGGAGGCCTACAACGAGGGTTTCGCCACCGGTGAGCGCGAGGGCTTCCACAGCACCCAGCTCAAGGTCCGGCAGGAGGCTGAAGAGGCCCTGAAGGCCAAGCTGGACAGCCTCGAGCGGCTGATGGCCAACCTGATGGAGCCGATTGCCGAGCAGGACAAGCAAATCGAGAAGTCGCTGGTCCACCTGGTAGCGCACATGACTCGCCAGGTGATCGGCCGCGAGCTGCGCAACGATTCCAGCCAGATCACTCAGGTGCTGCGCGAAGCGCTCAAGCTGCTGCCCATGGGCGCGGACAATATCCGCATCCACCTCAATCCGCAGGATTTCGAGCTGGCCAAAGCCCTGCGCGAACGCCATGAGGAGAACTGGCGGCTGCTGGAAGACAGTGCGCTGCTGCCGGGTGGTTGCCGCATCGAGACGGCCCACAGCCGCATCGATGCCACCATGGAAACGCGTATCGAAAAAGCGGTGGCGCAGCTGTTCGACCAGTTGCATGACCAATCCCTGCACCCGGCGGCGCCAGACATGTCGACAGACCTGGATGCGCCGGTCGAGCGTACCGTGGACAGCCCAGATGCACCTTGAGCGCACCAGCTTCGGCAAGCGCCTGGGCACTTACGCTGAGGCCATTGCGCTGCCGGCCCGGCCAATCGTCGAAGGCCGCTTGCTGCGTATGGTCGGCCTCACCCTGGAAGCCGAAGGCCTGCGCGCTGCAGTGGGCAGCCGTTGCCTGGTGATCAACGACGACAGTTATCACCCGGTGCAGGTCGAGGCCGAAGTCATGGGCTTTGCCGGGCCCAAGGTGTTTCTGATGCCGGTGGGCAGCATCGTCGGCATCGCTCCGGGGGCCCGGGTAGTGCCGTTGGATGACGGTGGCCGCCTGCCCATGGGCATGAGCATGCTGGGCCGGGTGCTCGACGGCGCCGGCCGCGCGCTGGATGGTAAGGGCGGGATGAAGGCCGAGGACTGGGTGCCGATGGACGGCCCGGTGATCAACCCGCTCAACCGCGACCCTATCAGCAAGCCGCTGGATGTGGGTATTCGCAGTATCAACGGCCTGCTTACCGTCGGCCGTGGCCAGCGGCTAGGCCTGTTTGCCGGTACCGGGGTGGGTAAGTCGGTGTTGCTGGGCATGATGACCCGCTTCACCGAAGCCGAGATCATCGTGGTCGGCCTGATCGGTGAGCGGGGGCGCGAGGTGAAGGAGTTCATCGAGCATATCCTCGGTGAGGAGGGCCTCAAGCGCTCGGTGGTGGTGGCTTCGCCGGCCGACGATGCGCCACTGATGCGCCTGCGTGCCGCCATGTATTGCACACGCATTGCCGAGTACTTCCGCGACAAAGGCAAGAATGTGCTGTTGCTGATGGACTCGTTGACCCGTTTCGCCCAGGCCCAGCGGGAAATTGCCCTGGCCATCGGCGAGCCGCCGGCCACCCGTGGTTACCCGCCCTCGGTGTTTGCCAAGCTGCCAAAACTGGTCGAGCGGGCAGGCAATGGCGAACCTGGCGGTGGTTCGATCACTGCGTTCTATACCGTGCTGTCCGAAGGCGACGACCAGCAAGACCCGATCGCCGACTCGGCGCGGGGCGTGCTAGACGGCCACTTTGTGCTGTCGCGTCGGCTGGCTGAGGAAGGCCATTACCCGGCCATCGACATCGAAGCGTCGATCAGTCGGGTCATGCCCCAAGTGGTCGATGCCGACCACTTGCGCCAGGCGCAGAAGTTCAAGCAACTGTGGTCGCGTCTGTCGCAAAGCCGCGACCTGATCAGCGTGGGTGCCTATGTGGCCGGCGGTGATCCGGAGACCGACCTGGCCATTGCCTTGCAATCGAAGCTGGTGGAGTTCCTGCGCCAGGGCCTGCGCGAGAACGTGGGCATGGCGCAGAGCCGCGAACAGCTGGGGGCGATTTTCACGCCCCCGGCAGGTTGATAAGCCATGGCGCAGCCCGGACGTGCCGCGCGCCTGGCGCCGGTGGTGGACATGGCCGAAGAGGCCGAGCGCAAGGCGGCTCAGCGGCTTGGTCATTTTCAGCAGCAGGTGGCCACGGCCCAGGCCAAGCTGGCCGAGCTGGAGCGCTTTCGCGAGGATTACCAGTTGCAGTGGATCAACCGTGGCGGGCAAGGGGTCAATGGTAGCTGGCTGGTCAATTACCAGCGTTTTCTCGGGCAGCTGGAAACGGCCATGACCCAGCAGCGCCAGAGCCTGGTCTGGCACCAGAACAACCTCAATAACGCGCGTGGTACCTGGCAGCAGGCCTATGCCCGGGTGGAGGGTTTGCGCAAGCTGGTGCAGCGCTACCAGGACGAGGCCCGGCGCGCTGAAGACAAGCGTGAGCAGCGCTTGCTGGATGAGCTGTCGCAGCGCCTGCCGCGGCAAAACCATCTATAGGTGTTCGCCGCAGGCCTTGCAGCGGAATAATTGGCCCGAAACAAATGAGAGGTCTTGCCCGCGAATGCGGTGGCGGCTGCGACGGTGTATGACCGGGTATATTGGCTGGCAGGTCCGGCCTATTCGCGGGTGAACCCGCTCCTGCCACGGTATTGGGCGACACCACCGATTGATGTAGGAGCGGGTTTACCCGCGAAGAGGCCGGCACAGGCCATCAACGCCATGAGCCTGCATCCGCTTGCCACCCCCACCTTCGCCTGCTAAACCTTAAAGCAGTTGCATCCGCCATCATCGAAGGAATCGCTAGCATGGCAGTCGAGACTGATTTTTCGCAGGACGGGAAAAAGCTGACCATCAAGATCAAGGGGCGCTTCGATTTCGGCAAGCATCAGGAGTTTCGCGAAGCGTACGAACGCCAGCCCGGGCGGCCGGATTCGGTGGTCGTCGACCTGAAGGATACCACCTACCTCGACAGCTCCGCGCTTGGCATGCTGCTGTTGCTGCGCGACCACGCGGGCGGTGATGAGTCGGACGTGCGGGTGGTGCATGCCAGCTCCGACGTGCGCAAGATTCTCGCCATCTCCAATTTCGAAAAACTCTTCGATATCAGTTGAGCGCCGACATGCCGGCCGAACAGGCGTTGACCGTGCTGGTCGCCGAAGACAGTGCTGTCGATCGCCTGCTGCTTTCGCAGATCGTGCGCCGCCAGGGGCATCAGGTATTCACTGCGGAGAACGGCGAGCAAGCGGTAGCGCTGTTCATCGAACGGCGCCCTCAACTGGTGCTGCTGGACGCCCTGATGCCGGTCATGGATGGCTTCGAGGCGGCGCGGCAGATCAAGGCATTGGCTGGCGAGGCGCTGGTGCCGATCATTTTCCTGACTTCGCTGAATGAAGAGGAAGGCCTGGTGCGTTGCCTTGAGGCGGGGGGCGATGATTTCATGGCCAAGCCCTACAGCGCGGTGATCCTCGCTGCCAAGATCCGCGCCATGGACCGTCTGCGCCGGTTACAGGCTACCGTGCTGGCGCAGCGCGACCAGATCACACGGCATCACCATCACCTGCTTAACGAGCAGCGGGTGGCCAAGGCGGTGTTCGACAAAGTGGCCCACTCTGGATGCCTTTCTGCGCCCAACATTCGCTACCTGCAATCGCCTTACGCGCTGTTCAATGGCGACCTGATGCTGGCGGCATTTACCCCGGCCGGCGACATGCGTGTGCTGCTCGGCGATTTCACCGGTCACGGCCTGCCGGCCGCGGTCGGCACCTTGCCGATGGCTGAGGTGTTCTACGGCATGACCGCCAAGGGCCACGGCATGGCGCAGATCCTGCGCGAGATGAATGCCAAGCTCAAGCGCATCCTGCCGGTAGACATGTTCTGCTGTGCGCTGCTGCTCAACCTCAGCATGCAGCGCGGCACGGTGGAGGTGTGGAATGGCGGTATGCCCGATGGGTATCGCCTGTCGGTGGATGGCCAGGTGCTGTCGGTACTGAGTTCGCGGCACCTGCCGCTGGGCATTTTGGCCGCTGAGCGCTTCGATGACAGCACTGAGGTGTTGCCGCTGGCACCGGACGAGCGCCTGTTGCTGCTGTCGGATGGTGTGCTCGATACCGCCGACGACCAGGAACGCCTGTTTGGCGTGCAGCGCCTGCGAGCGGTACTGGCCGACAACCGCGACCCTGTGCAGTTGTTCGACGAGCTGATGCTGGCCCTGGAGCGTTTTGGGGGGCAGCCACGCGATGACATCAGCTTGTGCGACATTCGCATGTTCACTGCCGAGGAGCGGGTGTCAGCACCGATGATCTACTCTGACAGCGGCCGTTCCAGCCCGTTGGACTGGTCGCTGGGCTTCGAGGTGCGCGGCGAAAGCCTCAAGCGCTTCAATCCTGTGCCGTACCTGGTGCAGTTATTGCAGGAAATTCATGGCCTGCGCGCACGTACGGGCAACCTGCACAGTGTGCTTAGCGAGTTGTATTCCAATGCGCTGGAGCATGGTGTGCTGGGCCTGGACTCGCAGCTCAAGCGCGATGTGCAAGGCTTTACCGACTATTACCAGGAGCGCGCCCGGCGCCTGGGCTCGCTGACCGAAGGCTTTGTAAGCATCGATTTCAAGGTTGAACCGCATGGCGGCGGTGGGCGTCTGATGATCGAGGTGCGCGACAGCGGTGCCGGCTTTGACGTGCAGCGAGTGCTGGCGCGGCCTTCGCCGGATCAGGGGCTGAGCGGTCGCGGTCTGAATCTGGTGAGGCAGTTGGCCAGTGATGCGCACTGGAGTGAGGGCGGGCGTTGCGCGCATGTGGAGTTCGTATGGTGAGCCGCTGGTTGGCTCGGGCATAATCTGGCTTGATCAAGGAGTGAACAAGTGACTGACATGCATATTGACCACAAGGTACTCAGTGACCTGCGTGAGGTCATGGAAGATGGCTACCTGCAGTTGGTGCAGACTTTTCTCGATGACTCAGAGCGGCGTCTTGGGCAGTTGCATGCGGCCAAAAGCGCCGAGGAGCTTGGCGCGGCGGCTCACAGTTTCAAGGGCAGCAGCAGCAACATGGGCGCTGTGGCCTTGGCCAGCCTGTGTCAACAGCTCGAAGAGCGCGCGCGGCGGCCCCCGTTGTACGGTATTGAAGACTTGATCAGCCGCATCGACATGGAGTTCGTCGTGGTGCAGCACTTTTACCGTGGTGAGCAGCAGCGTATTTCCGCAGGTTGATACGTGAGTTGGCGCGAGTCTTGCCTGTCTCTGTCTCGACGATTTTTTGTTTCTGGCGCGGAGACCGCTCGATGCCTGTCGCACCTAACCCATTGTTGCAAGCCAATGCCCTCGGCAAAACCACGCGTTCGGCCACCGTGCAGGCGGACAAGCCGCTGCAGGCGCAGGGCGACAAGGGCGATGCCTTTGGCCAGATGATGGCCAGGCAGGGCCGCGACAAGGTTGCAGGGCAGGATGACAAGGTCGCTCCGGCCAAGCCCAAGGACAAGCCTGATGCGGCAACGGGCGGCAAGAAAGACCCGGCTGGCAAGGCTGCAGTTGCCGATGACGGCAACAAGTTGCCAGAAGGCGATTCGGCCCAGGCCGATGCGGGTGTGCGCGACGCCAGCCTGGTGGCTGGTCAGGTCACCGATGCCCAGCCTGGCGCGCAACTGATCCAGGCGCAGGCCGAGGCGGTGGCGCCAGTGCTTCAGGCGGCCACGGCGCAAAGCCAGGTTGCTGCGGCATTGCCTGAAGAGCCGTCTGCCGAGAAGGCCTTCGACCCGGATGCTGACCCCCTGGCCAACTTGCCGACCCTGCGCTTGGCGCTGGAGCACAGTGCCCAGGCCAAAGGTGGCACCTCGGCACATGCCCTTGATGCTGCCCAGGCTCAGGGCGAGGAAGGGCGGGCAGCCGTCAATACCTTGGCGAATCTGGTCGAGAATGCCGATGGCGAAAGCGCCGAGTCCGGTGACAAGGCCTTTGGCGCCTTGCTTGAAGACGGCCTTAAGGACACCAAGAGTGCCAGCAGCGACACCCGCGTCGATGATTTTGCCAACCGCCTGGCCAACCTGACCCAGGCGGCCACGGCCAAGACCGCCAACGCCGTACCGGCCAATGCGAGCCCGTTGCATCAGCCATTGCCGATGAACCAGAACGCTTGGGCCGAGGGCCTGGTCAACCGGGTCATGTACCTGTCCAGCCAGAACCTCAAGTCAGCTGATATCCAGCTGGAGCCGGCAGAACTCGGTCGCCTCGACATTCGCGTCAATGTTGCGGCGGATCAGGCCACCCAGGTTACCTTCATCAGCGGCCACGCCGGCGTACGTGACGCCCTCGACAGCCAGGTGCACCGCTTGCGCGAACTGTTTGCCCAGCAGGGGTTGGCGCAGCCGGATGTCAACGTCGCTGACCAGTCGCGCGAGCAGCAACAGCAGCAGGGGCAGGCGCAGGGCGGCAACCTGTCCGGGGTGGCGGCGCGCCGGGCCGAGCAGGGTGGGTCCGAGGCGGTCGACAGCGCCCGGCCTTTGGAGCAGCAGGTGGTTATCGGCGACAGTGCGGTCGATTACTACGCCTGATAACTGTTGGCCTGGGCTGGCTTCTTCGCGGGCACGCCCGCTTCCACAGGCATTTCGTTGATTTCGAACCCTGTGCGGTACCTGTGGGAGCGGGCGTGCCCGCGAAGAAGCCAGCACCGCAAACCTGCTGGAATCCATCCACTGCAAAATCTGGCATAACACTTGCTCAAGCCAAGCCATCCTCCCTTGAACCCCCGATGGACGACGGATTATTGGCATGGCGAAGAGCGAAGCAGTCAAAGACCCCGCCACTAAAGGCAAACTCAAGCTGATCCTGTTGGCCGTGGTAGGCCTGTTGCTGGCGATCGGCCTTTCGGTGGGCGCTACCTGGTTCATCATGCACAAGAGCGAGCCGGCTCCGGCCACCGAGGCTGCGGCCAGCAACGTCAAGCCAGCGGCGATCTACGAAGCGCTGACCCCGGCTTTCGTGGTCAACTTCAACCAGAACGGCCGTCAGCGCTACATGCAACTGAGCATCACCCTGCAGGCGCGTAACCAGGCCGACCTGGATGCGCTCAAGGTGCACATGCCGGTGATCCGCAACAACCTGGTGATGATGTTCTCCGGGCAAGGGTTCGACGCCCTGGCCAGCAGCCCGGTAGGGCAGGAGATGTTGCGCCAGAAGGCCACTGCGGTGGTCCAGGAAGTGGCGCAGAAGGAAGTCGGCAAGCCGGTCGTTGACCAGTTGCTGTTCACCAATTTCGTATTGCAGTAGGAGTCCGCAATGGCCGTACAGGACCTGCTGTCCCAGGATGAAATTGATGCCCTGTTGCACGGCGTCGACGACGGTCTGGTGCAGACCGAGAGCGCATCCGAGCCTGGCAGCATCAAAAGCTACGACCTGACCAGCCAGGATCGGATCGTACGGGGTCGCATGCCGACCCTGGAAATGATCAACGAACGCTTCGCCCGCTACACCCGTATCAGCATGTTCAACCTGCTACGCCGCTCCGCAGACGTGGCCGTGGGTGGTGTGCAGGTAATGAAGTTCGGTGAATACGTGCACTCGCTGTACGTACCCACCAGCCTCAACCTGGTCAAGATCAAGCCGCTACGCGGCACCTCGCTGTTCATCCTCGACGCCAAGCTGGTGTTCAAGCTGGTGGACAACTTCTTTGGCGGCGATGGCCGCCACGCCAAGATCGAGGGGCGCGAGTTCACCCCGACCGAACTGCGCGTGGTGCGCATGGTGCTGGACCAGTGTTTCGTCGACCTCAAGGAAGCCTGGCAGGCGATCATGCCGGTCACCTTCGAGTACATGAACTCCGAGGTCAACCCGGCCATGGCCAACATTGTCGGCCCCAGCGAGGCGGTGGTGGTGTCCACCTTCCACATCGAACTGGACGGCGGTGGTGGCGATCTGCATGTGACCATGCCGTACTCGATGATCGAGCCGGTGCGGGAAATGCTCGATGCCGGTTTCCAGTCGGATCTGGACGACCAGGACGAGCGCTGGGTCAAGGCCCTGCGCGAGGACGTGCTGGACGTGGCCGTGCCGATGAGCGCCACGGTCGCCCGGCGCCAACTGAAGTTGCGCGACATCTTGCACATGCAGCCGGGTGACGTGATTCCGGTCGAGCTGCCTGAGCACCTGGTGCTGCGCGCTAACGGGGTGCCCGCGTTCAAGGCGCGGCTGGGCTCGCACAAGGGCAACCTGGCCCTGCAGATCATCGACCCGATCGAACGCCGCTGACGGTGTGCCGGTCGCTTACAACGAATTGAATGCCTGTCGAGGAAATCATGGCTAACGAAAACGAGATCACCTCCCCAGAGGACCAGGCACTGGCCGATGAGTGGGCCGCAGCGTTGGAGGAAACCGGTTCAGCCGGCCAGGCCGACATCGATGCGCTGCTGGGCGGGGATACCGGCAGCAGCAGCGGCCCGGGCCGCCTGCCGATGGAAGAATTCGCCAGCTCGCCGAAGCCGAACGAAAATGTCAGCCTCGAAGGCCCGAATCTGGACGTGATCCTGGACATTCCGGTGAACATTTCCATGGAGGTGGGCAGCACCGAGATCAACATCCGCAACCTGCTGCAGCTCAACCAGGGCTCGGTGATCGAGCTCGACCGCCTGGCCGGCGAGCCGCTCGACGTGCTGGTCAACGGCACGCTGATCGCCCATGGCGAAGTGGTCGTGGTCAACGAAAAGTTCGGCATCCGCCTGACCGACGTGATCAGCCCCAGCGAACGTATCAAGAAGCTGCGCTGAGTGAAAGGCACGATGCGCGCCATCGCCGCAGTCGCGGCGCTGTTCGCCAGCCACGCCTGCCTGGCCGCGGCCACGCCAGCGGCCACCCCGGCGGCTCAACCGGGCAGTCTCGGCGGGCAGCTGGCGCAGATGGTCTTGGGCCTGCTGCTGGTGGTGGGCCTGATCTTCTTCCTGGCCTGGCTGCTTCGGCGCCTGCAAAGCACCGCAGTGAAGGGTGGGCAGGTGATCGAGATCGTCGGCAGCCGTGCCATCGGCCCGCGTGACCGCCTGCTGCTGGTGCAGGTAGGCAAGGAGCAGATCCTGATCGGCCATACCCCCGGTAGTATCGAGGCCCTGCACGTACTGGCCGAACCCGTGGAAGTGCCGGCAAGTGTCCGTCAGGCGACGCCGGAGTTTGCCCAGCGGCTGATGGAGCTGATGGGCAAGGACCCTAAGGACAACAAGTGATGAGCGGCGCGCTGCGTACGTTGTTGACTCTGGCGCTGCTGTTGGCTGCGCCGCTGGCTCTGGCCGCCGACCCGCTGTCGATACCGGCCATTACCCTGTCCAACACCCCGGACGGGCAGCAGGAATATTCGGTCAGCCTACAAATCCTGCTGATCATGACCGCGCTGAGCTTCATCCCGGCGTTCGTCATCCTGATGACCAGCTTTACCCGCATCATCATCGTGTTCTCGATCCTGCGTCAGGCCCTGGGCCTGCAGCAGACACCGTCCAACCAGCTGTTGACCGGCATGGCGCTGTTCCTGACCATGTTCATCATGGCGCCGGTGTTCGATCGGGTGAACCAGGACGCGCTGCAACCGTACCTGAAGGAGCAGATGACTGCCCAGCAGGCGATCGACAAGGCTCAGGGGCCGCTCAAGGACTTCATGCTGGCGCAAACCCGGCAAAGCGACCTTGACCTGTTCATGCGCCTGTCCAAGCGTACCGATATCGCTGGCCCTGACCAGGTGCCGCTGACGATCCTGGTGCCAGCGTTTGTTACTTCCGAGCTGAAGACGGCGTTCCAGATCGGTTTCATGATCTTCATCCCGTTCCTGATCATCGACATGGTCGTGGCCAGTGTGCTGATGGCCATGGGTATGATGATGCTTTCGCCGCTGATCATCTCGCTACCGTTCAAGATCATGCTGTTCGTGCTGGTCGATGGCTGGGCGTTGATCATGGGTACCCTGGCCAGCAGTTTCGGCGGCGTCTGACGCCGTCAAGGAGAGCCGCCGATGACACCTGAAGTCGCTGTCGACCTGTTTCGTGATGCCCTGTGGCTGACCACCCTCATGGTCGCCGTGCTGGTGGTGCCGAGCCTGTTGGTGGGCCTGGTGGTGGCGATGTTCCAGGCTGCCACGCAGATCAACGAACAGACCTTGAGCTTTTTGCCGCGCCTGCTGGTGATGCTGATCACACTGATCGTCGCCGGGCCGTGGCTGGTGCAGAAGTTCATGGAGTACTTCACCACCCTTTACACCAACATCCCGCAGCTCATTGGTTGACGCGGCGATGCTGGAGCTGACCGACACGCAGATTGGCACCTGGGTCGCCACCTTCATCCTGCCGTTGTTCAGGGTGACTGCGGTGCTGATGACCATGCCGATCTTCGGTACCCGCATGTTGCCGGCGCGGATTCGCCTGTACGTCGCGGTGGCGGTGACCGTGGTGATCGTGCCGGCATTGCCGCCACTGCCCGAGTTCGACCCGTTGAGCCTGCGCGGTATGCTGCTGTGTGCCGAGCAGATCATCGTCGGGGTGCTGTTTGGCCTGGCTTTGCAGTTGCTGTTTCAGGCTTTCGTGGTGGCCGGGCAAATCGTCGCGGTACAGATGGGCATGGCGTTCGCCTCGATGGTCGACCCCGCCAATGGTGTCAACGTAACGGTAATCAGCCAGTTCATGACCATGCTGGTGAGTGTGCTGTTCCTGTTGATGAACGGCCACCTGGTGGTGTTCGAGGTGCTGACCGAAAGTTTTACCACCCTGCCGGTGGGGAGTGCGCTGGTGGTCAACCACTTCTGGGAGCTGGCCGGGCGCATGGGCTGGGTGTTCGGTGCCGGCCTGCTGTTGATTCTGCCGGTGATCGCTGCGCTGCTGGTGGTGAACATCGCCTTTGGCGTAATGACCCGCGCTGCGCCGCAGCTGAACATTTTCTCTATCGGCTTCCCGCTGACCTTGGTCATGGGCATGTTCATCTTCTGGGTCGGCCTGGCCGATGTCCTGTCCCACTATCAGGCATTGGCCAGCGAAACGCTGCAATGGCTGCGTGAACTGGCGAGGGCGCGCTGAGCATGGCAGAAAGCGAGAGCGGGCAGGACAAGACAGAAGAACCCACCGAAAAGCGCAAGCGCGACGCCCGCGAGAAGGGCGAGGTCGCCCGCTCCAAGGAGCTGAACACGGTGGCGGTGACCCTGGCGGGCGCCGGTGGCCTGCTGGCGTTCGGTGGCCACGTGGCCGAGACGTTGCTGGCGTTGATGCGCATGAACTTCAGTTTGACCCGCGACATCATCGTCGATGAGCGGGCCATGGGCGCCTTCCTGCTGGCCTCGGGCAAGATGGCTATCTGGGCGGTGCAGCCGGTGCTGATCCTGCTGTTCGTGATTTCCTTCGTGGCGCCCATCGCGCTCAGCGGTTTCCTGTTCTCGGGCAGCTTGCTGCAGCCAAAATTCAGCCGCATGAACCCGCTGTCGGGGATCAAGCGCATGTTCTCGATGAATGCCTTGACTGAACTGCTCAAGGCGCTGGCCAAGTTCTTCGTGATTCTGGTGGTGGCGGTGCTGGTGCTGTCCAGCGACCGCCAGGCCTTGCTGTCGATTGCCAATGAGCCGCTGGAGCAGGCGATCATCCACAGCTTGCAGGTGGTGGGCTGGAGTGCCTTGTGGATGTCAGCCGGGCTGTTGCTGATTGCCGCAGCAGATGTGCCGTTCCAGCTGTACCAGACGCACAAGAAAATGAAGATGACCAAGCAGGAAGTGCGCGACGAGTACAAGGACAGCGAGGGCAAGCCCGAAGTCAAGCAGCGTATTCGCCAACTGCAGCGCGAGGTGTCGCAGCGGCGCATGATGGCGGCGGTGCCGGATGCCGACGTGATCATCACCAACCCGACGCATTATGCGGTGGCGTTGCAGTACGACCCGGAGAAGGGCGGTGCGGCGCCGTTGCTGCTGGCCAAGGGTAGCGATTTCATGGCGTTGAAAATTCGTGAAATTGGCGTAGAGCACAACATCCAGATCCTCGAATCGCCGGCGCTGGCGCGGGCGATTTATTACTCCACCGAACTCGAGCAGGAAATCCCCGCGGGCTTGTACCTGGCGGTCGCCCAGGTGTTGGCGTATGTGTTCCAGATCCGGCAGTACCGGGCTGGCAAGGGCAAGCGGCCGGAGCCGCTGAAAGACGACCTGCCGATCCCGCCGGATTTGCGGCGTGACAGTTGAGCTTGTGTCACGGCTTCAGGCCATTTCGCGGGCGGGCCTGTTCCTGCGCGGTGGTGGACACATGTCGGTGGTTGGGCGCAGGCCGTCGTAGGAGCGGGTTCACCCGCGAAAGGGCCGGTCCTGCTGGCCAATTTCCACCCGCCGTTCACTGTTGCCGCCGCCACCGTATTCGCGGGTAAACCCGCTCCTACCACGGTGGTGGGCGCAGGTCGGTGGCTGGGCGCAGGCCGTCGTAGGAGCGGGTTCACCCGCGAAAGGGCCGGTCCTGCTGGCCAATTTCCACCCGCCGTTCACCGTTGCCGCCGCCACCGTATTCGCGGGTAAACCCGCTCCTACCACGGTGGTGGGCGCAGGTCGGTGGTTGGGCACAGGCCGTCGTAGGAGCGGGTTTACCCGCGAAAGGGCCGGTACCAGCAACATAAATCCCTCGCCATGCAAAGTTGGAAGGCTTCTTGCAAAGCCACGCCCAGGCGCCCCCTGGGCGTCAAAGTTTTGCATCAAGAGGACTCGCGGTGGATCGCACTCAGTTAATCAGCAACGCCCGTAACAACCTGGCCGGGCTCGGCCGGGGCAACCTGGGTGTGCCGCTGTTGCTGCTGGTGATGTTGGCAATGATGATGTTGCCGATACCGCCGTTCCTGCTCGACGTGTTCTTCACCTTCAACATCGCCCTGTCGATCGTGGTGCTGCTGGTCTGTGTATACGCCCTGCGCCCGCTCGACTTTGCCGCGTTCCCCACCATCCTGCTGGTGGCCACGTTGTTGCGCCTGGCCCTGAACGTCGCGTCCACCCGTGTGGTGATGCTGCATGGCCAGGAGGGCCACGGCGCTGCCGGTAAAGTGATCCAGGCCTTCGGTGAGGTGGTGATCGGTGGTAACTACGTGGTCGGTGCCGTCGTGTTCGCCATCCTCATGATCATCAACTTCGTGGTGGTGACCAAGGGTGCCGGGCGTATCTCGGAAGTGAGTGCGCGTTTCACCCTCGACGCCATGCCCGGCAAGCAGATGGCCATCGACGCCGACCTCAATGCCGGCCTGATCGACCAAGCCCAGGCCAAGCACCGCCGTGCCGAGGTGGCGCAGGAGGCCGAGTTCTACGGTTCGATGGACGGTGCCAGCAAGTTCGTGCGCGGTGATGCCATCGCTGGCTTGCTGATCCTCTTCATCAACCTGATCGGCGGCATATTGATCGGCATGATGCAGCACGGCATGAGTTTCACGGAGGCCGGCAAGGTGTACGCCTTGCTGACCATCGGTGACGGTTTGGTGGCGCAATTGCCATCACTGCTGTTGTCCACTGCCGCCGCGATCATGGTGACCCGCGCGTCGGGCTCCGAGGACATGGGCAAGCTGATCAATCGGCAGATGTTCGATTCGCCCAAGGCCCTGGCGGTGTCTGGCGCGTTGATGATCGTCATGGGGCTGGTGCCGGGCATGCCGCACGTGGCGTTCCTCAGCCTCGGCCTGTTGGCCGGTGGCGGCGCCTACCTGGTGTGGAAGAAACAGCAGCAGGTCAAGGTCAAAGCCCTGGAAGAGGCGCAGCGCCAGCAGGACCTGCTGCCCTCGCCACAGCGCGCGCTGGAAACCAAGGAGCTGGGTTGGGACGACGTCACCCCCATCGACATGATCGGCCTGGAAGTCGGCTATCGGCTGATCCCGCTGGTCGACCGCAACCAGGGTGGCCAGTTGCTGGCGCGGATCAAGGGCGTGCGCAAGAAGCTGTCGCAGGACCTGGGTTTCCTGATGCCCACCGTGCACATTCGTGACAACCTCGACCTGCAACCCAGCGCCTATCGCCTGACCCTGATGGGGGTGATTCTGGCCGAGGCGGAGATCTATCCGGACCGCGAGCTGGCGATCAACCCGGGGCAGGTGTTCGGCACCCTCAATGGTATTGCCGCGCGCGACCCGGCGTTTGGCCTGGAGGCGGTGTGGATCGACGTTGGCCAGCGCTCGCAGGCGCAGTCGCTGGGCTACACCGTGGTCGATGCAAGCACCGTGGTGGCCACCCACCTCAACCAGATCCTGCAGAAACATTGCCACGAACTGATCGGCCACGAAGAGGTTCAGCAACTGCTGCAAGTACTTGCCAAGGCATCGCCTAAACTTGCAGAAGAGCTGGTGCCGGGTGTCATTTCCTTGTCGGGGCTGCTCAAGGTGCTGCAAGCACTGTTGTCTGAACAGGTGCCAGTGCGCGATATTCGCAGTATTGCCGAGGCCATCGCGAACAATGCCGGCAAGAGTCAAGATACCGCCGCGCTGGTGGCGGCGGTGCGCGTCGGATTGTGTCGCGCCATCGTGCAAAGCATTGTCGGCGTTGAGTCGGAGCTGCCAGTGATTACCCTGGAGCCAAGGTTGGAA
This sequence comes from Pseudomonas sp. zjy_15, assembly GCF_043101865.1. Taxonomy (NCBI): domain Bacteria; kingdom Pseudomonadati; phylum Pseudomonadota; class Gammaproteobacteria; order Pseudomonadales; family Pseudomonadaceae; genus Pseudomonas; species Pseudomonas sp. zjy_15. The sequence continues at coordinate 89,417 of NZ_JBICII010000019.1, read as the reverse complement.
CAGATTTTGCTGAATAGTCTGCAAAGGGCTGGGCAGGGTCAGGAAGACGGTGTTCTTCTGGAGCCAAGCATGGCCGAGAAACTGCAACGTTCGCTGATCGAGGCGGCCCAGCGCCAGGAAATGCAGGGTCAGCCGGCCATTCTGCTGGTCGCCGGCCCGATCCGCGCCATGTTGTCGCGTTTCGGTCGCCTGGCTGTACCGAATTTGCATGTTCTGGCGTATCAGGAAATACCTGACAACAAGCAAGTCACCATCGTTGCCACCGTGGGCCCTAACGGCTGAGGTAGGGGATAATGCAAGTTAAGCGATTTTTCGCCGCCGATATGCGTCAGGCCATGAAGCTGGTCCGTGACGAGCTGGGCGCCGATGCCGCGATCATTGGCAACCGCCGCATTGCTGGTGGTGTCGAACTGACGGCCGCGCTGGACTACAAGCTGTCCGCCCTGGCCCCGCGTGTGCCCAACGCCGAGCTGGAACAAGAGCTGCGCAAGACCCATACGCGCATTGCCAGTGCCCAGGCCGAGCTGGACCAGCGTCAGGACAGCAGCGACAACAACCGCCAATTGTTCGCCGGGCAATCTTTGACCGCTGCCGAACCGTTGGTCGAGCCGCACGTCGATATCCCTGAGGCAGCCGCCGCACCGGTTGCTGCACCGGTTGATCCGCGCCTGTTCGATGCCATGCGTTCCGAACTGTCGGGCCTGCGCGAGTTGCTGGAAGTGCAACTCGGTTCACTGGCCTGGAATCAGCTGCAGGGCAGCAAGCCGCAGCAGGCCAACCTTTGGCGCCGCCTGCAGCGCATCGGCCTGTCGGGGCCGATTGCCCGCGAGTTGCTGGACCTGACCGCCGAGATCGAAGAGCCGCGCCAGGCCTGGCGCATGCTGCTGGCTCACTTGGCGCGGATGATCGAAATACCTGAAGTCGAGCCGATCGAAGAGGGCGGGGTGATCGCCGTGGTGGGCCCGGCGGGCATGGGCAAGACCACCACCCTGGCCAAGCTGGCCGCGCGCTACGTGCTCAAGTACGGCGCGCAGAACCTGGCGCTGGTGAGCATGGACAGCTTCCGTATCGGCGCCCAGGAGCAGCTCAAGACCCTGGGCCGCATCCTCAACGTGCCGGTGACTTACGTCGACCCGGGCCAGTCGCTGGCAGCAGCGCTGGAGCCGCTGCTGCGCAAGCGCGTGGTGCTGATCGATACTGCCGGCCTGCAGGCCAGCGACCCTGCGCTGCGCATGCAACTGGAAACCCTGGCCGGGCGTGGCATTGCCGCGAAGAACTACCTGGTGCTGGCCACCACCAGCCAGAAGCAGGTGCTGACCGCCGCCTACCACAGCTACAAGCGCTGTGGCCTGGCCGGTTGCATCCTGACCAAGCTCGATGAAACGGCAAGCCTTGGCGATGTGTTGAGCCTTGCCATCAGTCATGAACTGCCAGTGGCCTATCTTACCGATGGCCCACGCATTCCTGACGACCTGCACCTGCCGCGGGGTCACCAGTTGGTCACGCGGGCCGTGAATGTGCAGCAGCAGGACGAGCCCAGCGAAGAGGCCATGGCCGACATGTTCGCTGATCTCTATCACAACCCACGGCGAGCGGGTTGACCATGAAGCGTGTGCAAAGTCGCTATGCCAAGGGGCACGCAGAATTGCCCTACGTGTGGCCTGAGTCCCAGCGAGACAAGGTAAAGAACAGACATGGGTAGCATGCATCCCGTACAGGTGATCGCCGTGACCGGTGGCAAAGGTGGCGTCGGCAAGACTAACGTTTCAGTGAACTTGTCCCTGGCGCTGGCCGAGCTTGGCCGCAGGGTCATGTTGCTGGACGCCGACCTGGGCCTGGCCAATGTCGACGTGTTGCTGGGCCTTGCCCCCAAACGTACCCTCGCCGATGTCATCGAAGGGCGTTGCGAGCTGCGTGACGTGATGCTGCAGGGCCCTGGTGGTGTGCGCATCGTGCCGGCAGCCTCGGGCACCCAGAGCATGGTGCACCTGGCCCCGGCCCAGCACGCCGGGCTGATCCAGGCGTTCAGCGAAATCGGTGACAACCTCGATGTGTTGGTGATCGATACTGCTGCGGGTATTGGTGACTCGGTGGTCAGCTTCGTTCGTGCCGCCCAGGAAGTGCTGTTGGTGGTGTGTGATGAACCTACCTCGATTACCGATGCCTACGCGTTGATCAAGCTGCTCAACCGCGACTACGGCATGAACCGTTTCCGTGTCTTGGCCAACATGGCGCAGAGCCCGCAGGAAGGGCGTAACCTGTTTGCCAAGCTGACCAAGGTCACCGATCGCTTCCTTGACGTTGCCCTGCAGTACGTGGGTGCCGTGCCTTACGACGAATGCGTGCGCAAGGCGGTGCAGAAGCAGCGTGCCGTCTACGAGGCCTTCCCCCGCTCCAAGTGTGCACTGGCCTTCAAGGCGATTGCGCAGAAGGTCGACAGCTGGCCGCTGCCGGCCAACCCGCGCGGTCATCTGGAGTTCTTCGTCGAGCGCTTGGTGCAACCCACCAGCGCGGGACCCGTACTATGAACGCCAGCGGTTTCAAGATGTACAGCCGGGCGGCGAAGGATGCCCAGTACGAGCTGATCGAACGCTATGCCCCGCTGGTCAAGCGCATCGCCTACCACCTGTTGGCCCGCTTGCCGGCCAACGTACAGGTCGAGGACCTGATCCAGGCCGGCATGATCGGCCTGCTGGAAGTGGCCAACAAATACGACGCCAGCAAGGGCGCCAGCTTTGAGACTTACGCGGGTATCCGCATCCGCGGCGCCATGCTGGACGAAGTGCGCAAAGGTGACTGGGCACCGCGTTCGGTGCACCGCAACACTCGTATGGTCAGTGATGCCATGCGTGCAGTTGAAGCCAGAACAGGCCGTGACGCTAAAGATCATGAAGTTGCTGCCGAACTCCAATTGAGTCTCGATGATTACTACGGGATCTTGAACGATACCCTGGGCAGCCGCCTGTTCAGCTTCGACGACCTGTTGCAGGATGGCGAGCACGAAGGGCTGCATGAGGATGGCGCCAGTGGCCAGGTCGAACCTGCGCGCGGGCTGGAGGAGGAGCGCTTCCAGGCTGCCCTGACCGAGGCTATCGCCAACCTGCCGGAGCGTGAGCGTCTGGTGCTGGCGCTGTACTACGACGAAGAGCTGAACCTCAAGGAGATCGGTGAGGTGCTGGGGGTCAGCGAGTCGCGGGTCAGCCAGTTGCACAGCCAGTGTGCCGCGCGCCTGCGCAGCCGCCTGGGGGAATGGCGGGCGCGTTGAGCCCGCTGTCGTTGCAGTCGTTTTCCACGTTGTACCGAATTGAATGAGTGCGTGCTCGGTAGGCCGAGCGCGTTTGAGACTGCTTGGAGGTCTAATTGGACAAGAACATGAAAATCCTCATCGTTGACGACTTTTCGACGATGCGGCGGATCATCAAGAACCTGTTGCGTGACTTGGGTTTCACCAACACCGATGAAGCCGATGACGGCACCACGGCGTTGCCAATGCTGGAAAACGGTCACTACGACTTCCTGGTGACCGACTGGAACATGCCGGGCATGTCCGGCATCGACCTGCTGCGTAAAGTGCGTGCCAGCGACAAGCTGAAAAGCATGCCGGTGTTGATGGTGACCGCTGAAGCCAAGCGCGACCAGATCATTGAAGCGGCCCAAGCCGGCGTCAATGGTTATGTGGTCAAGCCGTTCACCGCTCAGGTGCTCAAAGAGAAGATCGAGAAGATCTTCGAACGCGTCAACGGCTGAGTCACGTTACGGGGGGGCGCGTCATGGATTCATCACAAACGTCTTTGGGCGAGTTCGAATCGACCCTGAAGAAGCATGCCCAGGAGTTGGTCGAAAGCCTGGAGCGGGGCCGTTTCGGCGAGGCGGTGCAACTGATTCACGAGTTGAACCAGACCCGCGACCGCGGCCTGTATCAGGAAGTCGGCAAGCTGACTCGCGAGTTGCACAGCGCCATCGTCAGTTTCCAGATCGACCCCACCATGCCGCAGGCAGAAGAGGTGTCGCAGATCACCGACGCCACCGAGCGCCTGTCTTACGTGGTCAAGCTCACCGAAGGCGCGGCCAACCGCACCATGGACCTGGTCGAGGAAAGCACACCAGTGCTCAATGAGCTGGCCAGCGAGGCCAAGGCCCTGAGCACCGACTGGCAGCGCTTCATGCGCCGCGAAGTGGCTGCGCCGGAATTTCGTGATCTGGTCAAGCGAGTCGACAGTTTCCTGACGCATAGCGCTGAGGGTAACCGCAAGGTTTCCGGGCACCTCAATGACATTTTGCTGGCCCAGGACTATCAGGACCTGACCGGCCAGGTGATCAAGCGCGTCACCACACTGGTGACCGAGGTGGAAAGCAACCTGCTCAAGCTGGTGCTGATGGCCAGCCAGGTCGACCGCTTTGCCGGTATAAACCATGATCACGATCAATTGCGTGCAGAAAAAGATCGAGAAAAACATCCGACTCGGGGTGAAGGTCCGCAGATTCATGCCGATAAGCGTGAAGACGTCGTGTCCGGTCAGGACGATGTCGATGATCTGCTGTCCAGCCTTGGTTTTTAAGGAGCACGTTTGATGAGCTTCGGCGCCGATGAAGAAATCCTCCAGGATTTCCTGGTAGAAGCCGGCGAAATTCTTGAGCAATTGTCCGAGCAACTGGTCGAGCTGGAAAGCCGGCCTGACGATGCCGACCTGCTCAATGCGATCTTTCGCGGTTTCCACACTGTAAAAGGGGGCGCCGGCTTCCTTCAGCTGAACGAGCTGGTGGAGTGCTGCCATATCGCCGAGAACGTGTTCGACGTCCTGCGCAAAGGTGAGCGCCGGGTCGATGCGGAACTGATGGATGTGGTGCTCGAGGCACTGGATACGGTCAACAGCATGTTTGGCCAGGTGCGCGAGCGTGCTGAAGTGACGCCGGCCACCCCCGAGCTGCTGGCAGCATTGGCGCGCCTGGCCGAACCTGGCGCAGCCGAAGCTGTTGCAGCGCCGCCGCCGGCCCCGGTTGCCGACGTGGCGGTTGCGGCTCCGGCCGAGGCCGAAGAGCAGCATCAGGACATCACTGACAGCGAGTTCGAGCAGTTGCTCGATTCGCTCGATGCGGTCAAGGCGCAAGCAGCGGCCGACGAGCAGATGCAGGGCGAGACTGTCAGTGGCGCTGGTGATGAAATCACCGACGCCGAGTTCGAGTCGCTGCTGGACCAGTTGCACGGCAAGGGCCAGTTCAGTGTCGAGGTTGCGGCGCCGCCGGTTGCCGTCAGCAGCGAAGCGACCAGTGATGAGATCACCGACGCCGAATTCGAATCGCTGCTCGACCAACTGCATGGCAAGGGCACCTTCCAGGTCGATGCCTTGCCAGCCGCCCAGACACCAGCACCTGCCGTGCCAGACAGCAGCGCAGCCAGCGATGAAATCAGCGAGCACGAATTCGAAGCCCTGTTGGACCAGTTGCACGGCAAGGGCAAGTTCGGTGGCGATGTTGCCGCTGTAGAAGCCCCGGCTGCTGCCCAGGCGCAAGCGCCGGCTGCCGCCAAGGCCGAAAGCCAGCCGATGGCCAAGCCAGCCGCCGCGCCAGCGCCTTCGCCGGCCAGCAAACCTGCCGCGGCGCCTCGCGCGCCAGCCCCGGCCGCCGAAAAGCATGCCGCCAGCGAAGCAGAAACCACGGTGCGCGTCGATACCGCGCGCCTGGACGAGATCATGAACATGGTCGGCGAGCTGGTGCTGGTGCGTAACCGCCTGGTGCGCCTGGGCCTGAACAGCGGCGATGAGGCCATGTCCAAGGCCGTGTCCAACCTCGACGTGGTCACCGCCGACCTGCAGACTGCGGTGATGAAAACCCGCATGCAGCCGATCAAGAAAGTCTTCGGCCGCTTCCCGCGCCTGGTGCGCGACCTGGCGCGCCAGCTGAAGAAAGAGATCAACCTGGAGCTGGTCGGCGAAGAGACCGACCTTGACAAGAACCTCGTAGAAGCCTTGGCCGACCCGCTGGTGCACTTGGTGCGCAATGCTGTCGACCACGGTATCGAGATGCCCGCCGAGCGTGAAGCTTCTGGCAAGGCGCGTACCGGCCGCGTAGTGCTATCGGCCGAACAGGAAGGTGACCACATCCTGCTGTCGATCTCGGACGACGGCAAGGGCATGGACCCGAACATCCTGCGTGCCAAGGCCGTGGAAAAGGGCCTGATGGACAAGGACGCCGCGGAGCGCCTGAGCGAGTCGGACTGCTACAACCTGATCTTCGCCCCGGGCTTCTCGACCAAGACCGAGATTTCCGATGTGTCCGGGCGTGGCGTGGGCATGGACGTGGTGAAAACCAAGATCTCCCAGCTCAACGGCTCGATCAACATTTTCTCGGCCAAGGGCCAGGGCTCCAAGATCGTCATCAAGGTGCCGCTGACCCTGGCGATCATGCCCACCCTGATGGTGATGCTGGGCAATCAGGCGTTTGCCTTCCCGCTGGTCAACGTCAACGAGATCTTCCACCTCGACCTGTCGCGCACCAACGTGGTCGACGGCCAGGAAGTGGTGATCGTACGCGACAAGGCGCTGCCGCTGTTCTACCTCAAACGCTGGCTGGTCCAGGGGCAGGTGCACGAAGAGCAGCACGAGGGCCACGTGGTGATTCTGTCGGTCGGCACTCAGCGCATCGGCTTTGTCGTCGACCAACTGGTTGGCCAGGAAGAAGTGGTCATCAAGCCGCTGGGCAAGATGCTGCAGGGCACCCCGGGCATGTCCGGGGCCACCATCACTGGCGACGGTCGCATCGCGTTGATTCTCGACGTTCCGAGCATGCTCAAGCGTTACGCCGCGCGGCGTATTTGATTTCGGTGGCGCGCCCTGCGGGTTGCGCCGCCTAATGGAGTGTTTATGGCAGTCAAGGTCCTGGTGGTGGATGATTCTGGTTTCTTCCGCCGCCGTGTCTCGGAAATCCTCTCGGCGGATCCAACGATCCAGGTAGTGGGAACCGCGACCAACGGCAAGGAAGCAATCGACCAGGCGCTGGCGCTCAAGCCCGATGTCATCACCATGGACTACGAAATGCCCATGATGGATGGCATTACCGCAGTGCGGCACATCATGCAGCGCTGCCCGACGCCCGTGTTGATGTTCTCGTCGCTGACCCACGAAGGCGCCCGGGTCACCCTCGACGCGCTGGATGCCGGCGCAGTGGACTACCTGCCGAAAAATTTCGAGGACATCTCGCGCAACCCTGACAAGGTCAAGCAACTGCTGTGCGAGAAGGTGCACACCATTTCGCGCAGCAACCGCCGGATAGGCAGCTATGCGCGAACGGCGCCGGTCGCCGCGCCAGCGCCGGCCAGCACCTTCACCAGCCAGGCGCAGGCGCGCCCGGCTGCGCCTGCCCGTGCAGCGGCCCCGACAGCGGCGGCCTCGCAGTCGCCGGCACCCAAGCGCAAGCCCTATAAACTGGTGGCCATCGGTACCTCCACGGGGGGGCCAGTGGCGTTGCAGCGGGTACTGACCCAATTGCCAGCCAATTTCCCGGCGCCGATCGTGCTGATCCAGCACATGCCGGCGGCCTTCACCAAAGCGTTTGCCGAACGCCTGGACAAGCTGTGCCGCATCAGCGTCAAGGAAGCCGAAGACGGCGACATGCTGCGCCCGGGCCTGGCCCTGCTGGCCCCCGGTGGCAAGCAGATGATGATCGATGGCCGTGGTACGGTGAAGATCCTGCCCGGCGACGAGCGTCTGAACTACAAACCCTGCGTGGACATCACCTTCGGTTCGGCGGCCAAGTCGTATGGTGACAAGGTGTTGTCGGTAGTGCTCACCGGCATGGGCGCCGATGGCCGCGAAGGCGCGCGCCTGCTCAAGCAGGGGGGCAGCACAGTGTGGGCCCAGGATGAAGCCAGCTGCGTGATTTATGGCATGCCCATGGCCATCGTCAAGGCCAATTTGGCTGATGCCGTGTACAGCCTGGACGAAATCGGCAAGCACCTGGTGGAGGCGTGCGTCTGATGGACGTCCTCAGCCTGATCGGTTTGATCCTGGCTTTCGTTGCCATCGTCGGTGGCAACTTCCTTGAAGGTGGTCATGTCGGTGCTCTGGTCAATGGCCCGGCGGCTCTGATTGTACTGGGTGGCACTCTGGCGGCGGCGCTGTTGCAGTCGCCGCTGTCGTCGTTCAAGCGTGCCTTGCAGATTTTGCGTTGGATCCTGTTTCCTCCACGGGTCGACCTGGCGGGCGGCATCGACCGCGTGGTGAACTGGAGCCTGACCGCTCGCAAAGAAGGCCTGCTCGGCCTGGAAGGGGTAGCGGACAGCGAACCCGACCCGTATGCGCGCAAGGGCCTGCAACTGCTGGTGGACGGCGCAGAACCGGAAGCCATCCGCAGCATCCTCGAGGTCGACTTCCTTACCCAGGAAGGCCGTGACATTCAGGCAGCCAAGGTATTCGAAAGCATGGGCGGCTATGCGCCAACCATCGGCATCATCGGTGCGGTCATGGGCCTTATCCACGTGATGGGCAATCTGGCCGACCCGTCGCAACTGGGCAATGGCATTGCCGTGGCCTTTGTCGCCACCATTTACGGTGTGGCCAGTGCCAACCTTGTGCTATTGCCGGTCGCCAGCAAGCTCAAGGCCATCGTCATGCGTCAGTCGCGCTACCGCGAAATGCTGCTCGAAGGCCTGCTGTCGATTGCCGAAGGTGAAAACCCGCGCTCGATCGAGCTGAAGCTGCAAGGCTTCATGGAGTAACCCATGCGTCGCCGTCGTCATACCGAGGAACACGAAAACCACGAGCGCTGGCTGGTGTCGTACGCCGACTTCATCACGTTGCTGTTCGCCTTTTTCGTCGTGATGTATTCGATTTCCTCGATTAACGAGGGCAAGTACAAGGTTATTTCTCAGGCCTTGCTCGGGGTATTCAACGACCCCGAGCGCAGCATGAAGCCGATCCCGATTGGCGATGAGCAGCCGCTGAGCGTGCGCCCGGCCGAACCGCTGGTCAAAGACAGCGAGCAGACCGAAGCGGGCCTGGCGGCGACCAATACCGACCCGTTGAAAACCATCAGCAATGACGTGCGCGATGCCTTTGGCGACCTGATCAAAAGCGACCAGATGACTGTGCGCGGCAACGAACTGTGGGTCGAGATCGAGCTCAATTCGTCGCTGCTGTTTGGCAGTGGTGATGCGATGCCCAGTGACAAGGCGTTTGCGATCATCGAGAAGGTGGCCAACATCCTCAAGCCGTTCGCCAACCCGGTGCACGTCGAAGGCTTCACCGACAACCTGCCGATCCGCACCGCGCAGTACCCCACCAACTGGGAGTTGTCCTCGGCGCGCGCGGCCAGCATCGTGCGGCTGCTGGCCATGGAGGGCGTCAACCCGGCGCGCATGGCTTCGGTGGGCTACGGCGAGTACCAGCCGGTGGCCAGCAACGATACCGCCGAAGGGCGCGCACGCAATCGTCGGGTGGTGCTGGTGATTTCCCGTAACCTGGAAGTGCGCCGCAGCCTGACAGGCTCGGGCAGCGCCAATGCCACACCGGATGCTGCATTGCGCCGGGCTGGCACACAAAGTGCACCAGCAACGCCAGCAACAGTGGCGGGGCAGTGATTCGTCAATTCCCCGTCGCTGATACGAACACGATTTTGAATGTGCCGCCGTCCCCTGTGGGAGCGGGCATGCCCGCGAAGCCAGCGACTCGGTGAATGGCACCGGCTGCGCCGGTATTCGCGGGCTTGCCCGCTCCCACAGAGGGGCGTGCAAGCTTTGAAGTTTTGCGCATGACAGTTGTATCTACAGTGTCCCTGCCAAATCAATGGATAGAGTTTGCTTGATGAGAGTCTGGGCAGTAGCCAATCAAAAAGGTGGCGTCGGCAAGACCACCACTACCATTGCCCTGGCCGGCCTGCTGGCCGAGGCCGGCAAGCGCGTGGTCGTCGTCGACCTCGACCCGCACGGCTCGATGACCAGCTACTTCGGGCATAACCCGGATGCCCTGGAGCACAGCTGCTACGACCTGTTCCTGCACAAGGGGGCGGTGCCCGAAGGCTTGCCCGGGCAACTGCTGCTGCCCACCAGCGATGAGCGCATTTCGCTGTTGCCGTCGAGTACCGCGCTGGCGGTGCTGGAGCGCCAGTCACCAGGACAGAATGGCCTGGGCCTGGTAATCGCCAAGAGTCTGGCGCAACTGTGGCAGGATTTCGACTATGCCTTGATCGACAGCCCACCCTTGCTGGGTGTGCTGATGGTCAATGCCCTGGCCGCCAGCCAGCAGCTGGTGATCCCGGTACAAACCGAATTCCTCGCCGTGAAGGGCCTGGAGCGCATGGTCGGCACCTTGGCCATGGTCAACCGTTCGCGCAAGCAGGCGCTGCCGTACCAGATCGTGCCAACCCTGTTCGACCGTCGTACCCAGGCGTCGCTGGGCACCCTCAAGCTGCTACGTGACACTTACGGGCAGCATGTATGGCAGGGTTACATTCCGGTGGATACGCGCCTGCGCGATGCCAGTCGCAAGGGCGTCACGCCCTCGCAGTTCGACAGCAAGAGCCGTGGGTTGATCGCCTACAGGGCGTTGCTCAAGCACCTGCTCACCTACAAGAACGCAGTGCAGGTGGCCTGATGACTCAAACCCGGCAAACCAGCACCCGACCCCAGATGGCCCTGCAATCGTACCTGGACGGCCTGCTGCAGGAGGCCACCGAGGCCGAAGACCAGAGCGAGCCGCCGGCAGTGGCGGATGAGTTCGCCGAGGCGGTGCGCGAGGAGCAGGCACGCGATGCCCGGCAGCCGGCCCGGCCTGAGCCCGCCGAAGCCGCCGCCAGCCTTGCCCGGCCGTTCGCCGAGCCCCGGCTGGCGGTACTGCCCAGCGTGATGCCGGTGCAAGCCCCGGTGGTGGCGGTGGTCGAGCAGGAGATCGTGGCCGAAGCCACCATTCCGGTACTGGTCGAAGAGCAAACCGTGGAACCGGCTGTGCCGCTGGTCGATGTGTATCTGCCGGCGCCCAACCTGCCCGTGCCTCCGGCCACTGTAGAGGGTCGTCCGGCGTGGGCGGCCGAGCCGTTCGAGTGCCTGCTGTTCGATGTTGCCGGCTTGACCCTGGCGGTGCCGTTGGTGTGCCTGGGCTCGATCTACACCCTGGCTGGCCAGGAACTGACGCCACTGTTCGGCCAGCCCGACTGGTTCCTCGGCATCCTGACCTGCCAGGCTGGCAACCTGAAGGTGCTGGACACTGCGCGTTGGGTAATGCCCGACCGTTACCGCGATGATTTTCGCCAGGGCCTGCAGTACGTGATTTCGGTGCAGGGCTACGAATGGGGGCTGGCGGTGCATCAGGTCAGCCGTTCGCTGCGCCTGGACCCGTCGGAGATCAAGTGGCGCAGCCAGCGTGGCCAGCGCCCGTGGCTGGCCGGTACCGTAATCGAACACATGTGTGCACTGCTCGACGTCGCCGCACTGGCCGAGCTGATCGCCAGCGGTGCGGTCAAGCAGATGCACGCCAACCAGAAATGACACAGAACATACCGCCAACGGCGGATTTTGAGGGTAGGGGAATGAAAAAGTCGTCTGCACAAGGTTCCGAAGATCCGATCCTGCAGTGGGTTACCTTCCGTCTGGACAACGAGTCCTACGGCATCAATGTGATGCAGGTGCAGGAAGTACTGCGCTACACCGAGATCGCCCCGGTGCCGGGCGCGCCGAGCTACGTGCTGGGCATCATCAACTTGCGCGGTAACGTGGTGACGGTGATCGACACGCGTCAGCGTTTTGGCCTGATGCCGACCGAAGTGACCGACAACACCCGTATCGTCATCATCGAAGCCGACAAGCAAGTGGTCGGCATTCTGGTCGACAGCGTGGCCGAAGTGGTTTACCTGCGCCAGTCCGAAATCGAGACTGCGCCGAACGTGGGTAACGAAGAGTCGGCCAAGTTCATTCAGGGCGTGTGCAACAAGAATGGCGAGCTGCTGATCCTGGTCGAACTGGACAAGATGATGACCGAGGAAGAGTGGTCCGAGCTGGAGAACATCTGAGTTGATCCTAGAGGTTGCTGTCATCTTCCTGGCGCTGGCCTGGGCGCTGAGCCTGTGGTTTTTTCTCAACTACAGCAAGCGCCAGCGCGAGCTGGCTGCGCAGCAGGCCGAGGGCGATGCGCTGCGTGACCAGCGCATCAAGGACTTGGCCAAGCGTCTGGATGACTACCAGAACGGCACTGTGCGCATGGGGGAGGCCATCCATGAGCTGCGTGCGGCGGTGGCCACCCTGCCGGACCGGCTGGAGCGCCTCGAACAGCGCGACCCGAGCAACGTTACCTTCAGCCAGGCGGCCAAGCTGGTGGGGATGGGGGCGAGTATCGATGAGTTGACCCAGAGCTGCGGCCTGACCCAGGCCGAGGCGGAGTTGATGAGCAAGGTGTACCGGGCTCCTTGATTGGGGCTGGCAGGTATCCTTGGCAGCAGGTTCGTCGCCTGGGAAATCGAGCGACGTCCACGCGACGCTCGATCTGAAAGGTGCCGCCGGGCCCGTTCGGTACCCGCTGTTCATTTCAGTTGCGAACCCAGGAATGGTTGCCGCCGACGCCGGCGAATCGGTTCAGGGGCAGCAGTTGCCTCAGGGCTGTATTGGCTTGCGAAGGGTCGATGAATGGATAGGTGTTGACGCGTGGCATGGTGTGCAGGTTGATGATCTGGCGCAGGGTCCGCAGCCCGGGTAGATGGCGATCGACCACTTCGGTGAGCAGCGCCGGCCCGGTGAGATAGCTGAGCGTATTGGCATAGCGGTAGAAACCGCTCGGGTCCTGTTCCAGGCTCGGTCGGCTTTCGTAGAAGTCTGCATGGGTCTGGTAACGTGCGAGCATTTCGTCGGAGATCGCATCCAGCAGCGGGTTGCCGGGGTGGCTACCCATGAGGCTGGTGTTGTACAGGCAATTCATGCTCATTTTCTCGTTGGACATTGGCGGTGGCAGCAGCAGCCCATCGGCTGGGGTGCGCAGCTCGACCTGATCGATCGTTTCGCCCTTGCCGTCCGGCAGCAGGAAATCGTCTACGTCCATGTATAGCCCGCCCTCATGGTGCAGCATCCGGTAGCGCAGCACATCGGTCGCAGACGCGTAATTGGTGGCGATGCCACCGTTGCCATCCAGCGCTGCCTCGTACTGTGCGTAATAGCGGCTCTGGCGGAAGGCCCGGAAGAAGCCTTGCTCTTCTAGCGGCAATACCTGCAGCCCTGGCGCCCGGGCTGCCAATAGTCTTGCGTTCTGTTCGTAGGCGGTAGGCGAAGCCTTCGACAGAAACAGGCGCATGCTGTATTCACTGTCGCTCAGGCGCGCGGCGTTGGCGGCAAGGTTGGCCAGCAATGGCTCGCTTATGACTTTGTCGCCGACCCAGAGGCTGGAGATAAGTTTGGGGATGGGGGCGCTGTCCGGCGCCGGTGTCGGAATGTTTACTGGCAGTGGCAGGTCCACACCCAGCGCGCGCAAGGTGCGGGTGCGCATGGCGTCGGTGACTGGGCGCTGCCTGTCGAGCGCGACAAGGTCACGGCTGCCAGGTACTGCGATGTAGGCTTGCGGCTCGACCTCGTTGACGGTTTCCTTGATGATGAATGCGTCGCGCTCCAGGTCATAGACCACGCGTGCATTGTAGGTTTCGATGCTGCATTCCAGGTCGTCCAGTTCGCCATCGTAGTGGGGCAAGCGAATCACCGCGCCGGCAACAGCCGGGTCGCCTTCGTCAAGCGGTGTAATCGGCTCGTGGTTGTGGAAATACTCCACGCCTTCTGGCTCGGGAAGCCGTGGTGGACGGATCGGGCTCAGCGGGTAGCCGAGCTGCCCGTTGACCTCGCGCGGCATGACAAAACCATCGCTTTTGAACTCGAACAGGGCCTTGATGCCTGCCGTGCCCTCCGTTGCCAGCGGTGCGGCGTTGAACAGCCCCCAGGCGATGTCGCCAACCCCGTCCTGTTTGGCTTTCAGGCTGTGGCCGTTGATCACCTGATCCAGGCCCAGGCCCAACTGGGCAATGCCACCGACTGCCAGCAATGGCGCCAGCCCCGGCACCACCAGGCACAGTGGCGCCAGTAGGTTGAGCGTGTTGGTGAGGTAGCCTCGCCATCTGGCTTTGGTAACCTGGCTATCGGTGGTGATGACAAAATCGGCATCATCGTAGCTGCGCTGGCGCTGGCGCTCGGTCAGGGCTGCGAACATATCCCCGGTCAGTTTGGGGTTGTATTTGCCAGGTTTGTAGTTCACGTAGGTTCTAGGGGGCCAGACACCATCATCGTTGAAATAACCATGTTCAGGCGGCAGCCGGTGCCGGTTTGGATAGTCGCCAAGGCCCTCTAGCGCGGTGTCCAGGCCGCTGAAATCGAGGCCCTGAGGACGGTCGGCGAGCCTGAAATGTTGTTTGAGTGCCTCGCGTCGGGCGGGGTCCTTGCACTGATCGCCCACCCAGTCCTTGAGCAGGTTTTCGCTGGCGAATTCGAGCAAGGGTGAGCTGTTGCCTGGCATGTACAGCAGGGTCAGATCGCTGTCGGGGGCATTGATGTACAGCAGGTCGGTGGCCGCGTAGCCATAGATGCTCAGTGTGCTCACCCTTACCTTGCGCCGCCGCGGCATCAGGCCAGCGGCTTGCCATGCCAGCGTTCTGGCGGCATCGCTCAGGCTGCCTCGGCTGACCTGGGCGTTGCAGGCGGCGATGAAATTGAGCTTGCTGGCCAGGCGGTGACTGTCCTGATGCTCCTGCCAGTAAGCGTCGAGCATGGCTTTGAACGGCTGGTGAAAGTCCAGCGCTTCTATGAACCGCTGGAAGGCTTCAGCCGGAACCTGAACGTGGGTCGAAGCATCGTAGCGGGCGGGGGACGATCGCTGGAACAGGCCGTTATACACCTCGAAGGCCGCGCCCTGATGGCCAAAGCCCAGCGTTGGCAGGCGATCGACCAGCTTCAACGGCCCTTGGGGGAAGGTGCCTGCCCAAGGGTTGGCGAACAGTGCGCCGATGAGGTTGTTATCGGACTCCCCTTGCCAGTTGCCCAGCAGCGCCTGGGTCATGCTCTGGGTCTGCTGGACCGCTGCCACATAGCCTTGCTCATCCGGCCGGTAGTGCAGGGTGACCACATCGACGCGATCGGGGTCGATATGCACACCTTGCCCGGCGAGCCACTGCCGGATCAAGCGATTGGCTTCGCGGTCCGGACGTGGGATGTTGGCCAGATGGTCTACTACGAACTGCACACCTTGGGCGTTGATTCTGCTGTCGATCATGACGGTCACCTTGTACGTGGGAGACCGACAAGGTGGGGCGCATGGTGGGGGAGGGGGTGGTAGATAGTTACCGGCCAGTGCCGGGCAGCAGGGGCAATGGCGGGGTGATATCGTGCTCTTCCGGAGGCGCATCATCGAAACCCGCAGGTACCTTGCCGCGCAGTTGCCAGGCGAAGGCGATGATCTCGGCAATGGTCAGGTACAGCGCCTCGGGTATTTGATCGCCCAGCTCCAGCCGCGCCAGCAGGCGCACCAGCTCGGCGTTTTCGTAGATCGGTACTTCGTGTTCGCGGGCGAGCGCAAGGATGGCCTCGGCCAGTTCCTCGTCGCCCTTGGCGGTGAGGGTCGGTGCCTGATGGCCGTCGTAGTTCAGCGCTATGGCTTGGCGTGGTGTCGTGTGGCTCATGCGGTTTCGTCCACCCAGCGTTGTTCCATTCGTGTGCGTGGCCCCAGCGGCGGAATGCCCGGGTAGCACTCCAGGTCGCCGACTTCCAGGCCCCGGGCCAGCAGGCGCTCGCGCAGCGCGCCGAGCTGGGTGTCGATCAAGCGCGCGGTCTGCTCGCGCTCCGCCCATAGCTGCCCACTCAAACGGCCCTGGCTCAGTTGCGCCTGTACTTGCATGGGGCCGAGCGGGGACAGGTCAAAGGCCAGCTCGATGCGCCACAGGGCTTGCCGAGGGTCTTGGGCTTTATATTGGCGGTCGGCTTGTTGTTGCGGGGTTTCTTCGCGTTGCAGTTTGACTTGCAGCGGGATGAACTCCTGGCCGTGGCGGATCGGCACTTCGGTTTGCCAGGTGGTCTGCAGGTTGCCGTTCTCCAGCGTGCCGGTCTGTTGCAGGCTGCTCATGGCGTGGCTCTGCAAGCGTGAAACGGCAGCAGCAGCCAGGCGCAGCAACTGTTGCAGGTCGCCTTCGTCCTCCAGGGCCTTGAGCAGGCGCGACGGTAACGGGAACGCCCCCGGCTGCGGCTTGGGGCTGACCCGCTCGAGCATGCCCAGTGCACTGCGCGCCAGTGCCGGCATGGTCACGGCCAGGCTGGCGGGGTTGAGATTGGTGGCGCCCGCCGGAAGGGCAGGGGCCTGGTCCATCAGCCGCAGCAAATGCGCCTTGAGGTCGGTGGCGATGCTGGCGGTGGACCCACTCAGCAGCTTCGCTTCGAGAAAGCTGCCGCTGTTGTTCAGGGCCTGGGCCACTGCCTTGGCGTCGCCCAGTTGTCGGGCGTCCGGCAGGCCGGCCAGCAGGCGTTCGGCGCTGGCGCGCAGGTCGCCATCGACGCCGGGGTCGCGGGTGAGCTGTTGCAGGGCGTTGAGCAGGCCGGGCAGCGAGGCTTGGCGGTTTTGTTGGGTCAGCAGCTGTTGGGCAATGCTGAGTTGGTCCTGCCTGCCGCTGAGTGGCACGAAGCGCAATGACTGGTCGCCCTGCACCAGGGCGCTGAGCAGGCTGCCAATGGCCAGTGGACGCGGGCTGTCGATGCTCAGTGTGGCACCGGCCTGGGCGCTGTTGAGCAAGCTGACCAGCGCTCGGTACACGGCCGGTTGGTCGGGTTCCTGGGCCAGCGGCTGGTTGGTCAGGACCTTGCCTTGCAACAAGGTGCCGGCCGGCACCTTGCTGGTGTCCAGTTGGGTGAGGGTGGCGACCTGGCTGGCGCTGGCCTGTTGCAGCATGATCGCCAGGCGATTGCTTTCGGTCTGGCTGACGGTGATCTGGCTGCCTTGGGGCAGCGGCTGGCTAGCGTTGGCCTGTAGCTGGGTCTGTATGCCGTTGGCCTGCATCAGCCGTAGCACCAACTGAAAGTCCTGGCCGGTCTGGCGCAACGATACGACCTCGGCTTGCGCGGTTTCGCCAGGGGCCAGCAGGCCGGGCTGCGCCTGGATCAGGCGCAGCAGTTCGCCGGTCATGCCTGCCTTCATGGCTTGGCTGTTGATCGCGTTTTGTGCGCCGAGACTATTGATTTCAGTCATGATTGTATACAACCTGTCGAGCCCGGCCTCTTGGCAGCGCGGCGGCGCGTGTAATAATGCCGAGCGCCCGTGGTTGCCAGTATAACGGCAGCGCGCGGGGCGACTTGAGACACAAGGGCTTTGGAGCGGTGTTGGCTGCTTCGCGGGTGAACCCGCTCCTACAGGGTTCTGTGCGGTATCCGAGTACTGCGCCGAACCTGTAGGAGCGGGTTCACCCGCGAAACAGGCGACGCCGCGCCAAAGCCCTACTAAAGATAAGGCGAAACCGTGACCCTTCACCTCCAAGCCGCGGGCCTGGCCTGCGAGCGCGACTGGCGCCTGCTGTTCGAGCAGCTCGATTTCGAGCTGGGCGCCGGCGACATGCTGCAGATCAGTGGCCCCAACGGCAGTGGCAAGACCAGCCTGTTGCGCTTGCTGGCCGGGCTGATGCAGCCGACGGCCGGGCAGATTCTGCTGGGTGGCAAGCCCCTGGCCGAACAGCGACATGCCCTGGCCAGCGCACTGCTGTGGATCGGCCACGCCGCTGGTATCAAGGACTTGCTCACCGCCGAGGAAAATCTCACCTGGCTGTGCGCCCTGCACCAGCCGGCCAGCCGCGAGGCGATCTGGGCGGCGCTGGAGGCTGTTGGCCTGCGCGGTTTCGAAGACGTCCCCTGCCATACCCTGTCAGCCGGTCAGCAGCGCCGTGTGGCCCTGGCCCGGCTGCACCTGGCTAGTCCGCCGCTCTGGATTCTCGACGAGCCGTTCACCGCGCTCGACAAGCAAGGCGTGGCGCAGCTTGAAGCGCACCTGGCAGCCCACTGCGAGCAGGGCGGCACGGTGGTGCTGACGACTCACCACACACTGGAACGCAAGCCCTCCGGTTACCGTGAACTGAACCTGGGGCAATGGGCTGCATGAGCGTATTCATTTTGTTGCTGCGCCGCGAAGCGCGCCTGCTGTGCCGTCGCCCGGCCGAACTGGCCAACCCGTTGGTGTTCTTCGCCATCGTCGTGGCCATGTTCCCGCTGGCGGTCGGCCCGGAAAGCCAATTGTTGCAAACTTTGTCGCCGGGCCTGGTCTGGGTGGCAGCGCTGCTGGCCGTGTTGTTGTCGCTGGACGGCCTGTTCCGCAGCGATTTCGAAGACGGCTCGCTGGAGCAGTGGGTGCTGTCGCCGCACCCACTGGCGCTGCTGGTGCTGGCCAAGGTGCTGGCGCACTGGATCTTTTCCGGGCTGGCGCTGGTATTGTTGGCGCCACTGCTGGCACTGATGCTGGGGCTGCCAAGCCATTGCCTGCCGGTGCTACTCGGTTCGCTGCTGCTGGGTACGCCGGTATTGAGCTTGCTGGGCGCGGTGGGCGCGGCGCTGACAGTCGGCCTTAAACGCGGAGGTTTGTTACTGGCGTTGCTGATTCTGCCGTTGTATATCCCTGTATTGATCCTGGGCAGTGGTGCGTTGCAAGCGGCGTTGCAAAATATGCCGGCAACCGGCCATCTGCTCTGGCTCGCCAGTCTGACGGCCCTGGCCGTTACCCTGGCACCCTTTGCGATAGCGGCCGGCCTGAAGATCAGCGTCGGCGAATAACGAGTCCCGGGCTCTCAAGCCCGGCAAATACCCTGGATGTACCCTGATGAAAATAAGCTGGACGTGGTTCCACAAGCTGGGCTCCCCGAAATGGTTCTATGCCATCAGCGGCCGCATGCTGCCGTGGCTGGCCGGTGCTGCCGTGCTCCTGCTGCTGGTCGGCATCACCTGGGGCCTGGCCTTCGCCCCCCAGGACTACCAGCAGGGCAACAGCTTCCGCATCATCTATATCCATGTGCCGGCGGCGATGCTGGCGCAGTCCTGCTATGTGCTGCTGGCGGTGGCCGGGGTGGTGGGGCTGGTGTGGAAGATGAAACTGGCCGACGTCGCCCTGCAATGTGCCGCACCCATCGGCGCCTGGATGACCGCCGTGGCGCTGGTTACCGGCGCCATCTGGGGCAAGCCGACCTGGGGCAGCTGGTGGGTGTGGGATGCCCGCCTTACGTCCATGCTCATCCTGCTGTTCCTGTACTTCGGCATTATTGCGCTGGGCCAGGCGATCAGTAATCGTGACAGTGCGGCCAAGGCCTGTGCGGTGCTTGCGATTGTCGGTGTGGTGAATATCCCGATCATCAAGTATTCGGTGGAGTGGTGGAACACCCTGCACCAGGGCGCCACCTTCACCCTTACCGAAAAGCCGGCGATGCCGGCCGAAATGTGGCTGCCGCTGTTGTGCACGGCGCTGGGTTTCTACTGTTTCTTCGGCGCCGTACTGCTGCTGCGCATGCGCCTTGAAGTGCTCAAGCGCGAAGCACGCGCCAGTTGGGTCAGGGACGAAGTATTGAACAGCCTGGGGCGGAGGGCCGCACAATGAGCTTTGCCACTTTCGGTGACTTTCTCGCCATGGGCCACCATGGCCTGTACGTGTGGTCGGCCTATGGCATCTGCCTGGCGGTGCTGGCGCTGAACGTTGGTGCGCCACTGCTGGCCCGTCGTCGCTATTTGCAAGAAGAGGCGCGCCGTTTGCGCCGGGAGAACAACCAGTGAATCCGCAGCGCAAGAAACGCCTGTTGCTCATCGTCGGCCTGCTGGTCGGCGTCGGGGTTGCCGTCGGCTTTGCCTTGAGCGCATTGCAGCAGAACATCAACCTGTTCTATACACCGACCCAGATCGCCAACGGCGAAGCGCCGCTGGACACGCGCATTCGCGCTGGCGGCATGGTCGAGAAAGGCTCGGTTCAGCGCTCGGCCGACTCGTTGGACGTGCGTTTCGTGGTTACCGACTTCAACAAGTCGGTACCCATCACCTACCGCGGCATCCTCCCCGATCTATTCCGCGAAGGGCAGGGCATCGTCGCCCTTGGCAAGCTCAACGGCGAAGGTGTGGTGGTAGCCGATGAAGTGTTGGCCAAGCACGACGAGAAATACATGCCGCCCGAGGTCACCAAGGCGTTGAAGGAAAGCGGCCAGGCCGCTACCGGCGTAGAGGCCAAGCCATGAACGCAGCACTGGTAATTCCCGAACTGGGCCAGTTGGCGATGATTCTGGCGATCTGCTTTGCCGTCGTGCAGGCCAGTGTGCCGCTGCTTGGCGCGTGGCGTGGCGACAGCCTGTGGATGAGCCTGGCGCGGCCGGCAGCGTGGGGGCAGTTCGTCTTCCTGGCGTTTGCCTTTGCCTGCCTGACCCATGCCTTCATGACAGACAACTTCTCGGTCGCCTATGTGGCCAGCAACTCCAACAGCGCCTTGCCCTGGTACTACAAGTTCAGTGCGGTGTGGGGCGCCCATGAGGGTTCGCTGCTGCTTTGGGCGCTGATCCTCGGCGGCTGGACCTTTGCTGTGTCGGTGTTCTCCCGGCAGTTGCCGCAGGTCATGCTGGCCCGCGTGCTGGCGGTAATGGGCATGATCAGCGTGGGCTTCCTGAGCTTCCTGATCATTACTTCCAACCCGTTCCAGCGCCTGCTGCCGCAGGTGCCGACTGATGGCCGTGACCTCAACCCGCTGCTGCAGGACTTTGGCCTGATCGTTCACCCACCCATGCTCTACATGGGCTACGTGGGCTTTTCGGTGGCCTTCGCCTTCGCCATCGCCGCCTTGCTGGGCGGCCGGCTGGACGCTGCCTGGGCGCGCTGGTCGCGGCCGTGGACCATCGTCGCCTGGGCTTTTCTGGGTATTGGCATCACCTTGGGATCGTGGTGGGCCTACTACGAACTGGGCTGGGGTGGCTGGTGGTTCTGGGACCCGGTGGAAAACGCCTCGTTCATGCCTTGGCTGGTGGGCACGGCACTGATCCACTCGTTGGCGGTGACCGAGAAACGCGGGGTGTTCAAGAGCTGGACCGTGCTGCTGGCAATTGCCGCATTCTCGCTGAGCCTGCTGGGTACCTTCCTGGTGCGTTCCGGCGTGCTGACCTCGGTGCACGCGTTTGCCGCCGACCCGTCGCGCGGTATTTTCATCCTGTTTTTCCTGCTGTTCGTGGTCGGCGGGTCGCTCACGCTGTTCGCACTGCGTGCACCGGTGGTCAAGAGCCAGGTCGGTTTCGCCCTGTGGTCGCGTGAAACGCTGCTGCTGGCCAACAACCTGGTGCTGGTGGTGGCGGCTTCGATGATTCTGCTCGGTACCCTGTACCCGCTGGTGCTCGATGCCCTGACCGGTGCCAAGCTATCGGTCGGCCCGCCCTACTTCGACGCCTTGTTCCTGCCGTTGATGGCGCTGCTGATGGTGGTGATGAGCGTGGGCGTGGTGGTGCGCTGGAAGGACACCCCGGGCAAATGGCTGGCCAGCATGATGACCCCAGTGTTGATCGGCAGTGCCATCCTTGCTCCGGTTGCCGGCTTTATCGTCGACGACTTCGATTGGCCGACGCTGACGGCCTTCGCCCTGGCGTCTTGGGTAGTGCTTGGCGGGCTGCGTGACATTTTCGACAAGACCCGCCACAAGGGCCTGATCAAAGGCTTGCCGGGCCTGGGGCGCAGCTACTGGGGCATGCAACTGGCGCACTTGGGCCTGGCGGTGTGCGCGCTGGGCGTGGTGCTGTCCAGCAACAACAGCGCCGAACGCGACCTGCGCATGGCGCCGGGCGAAAGTGTGGAGCTGGGTGGCTACCACTTCCTGTTCCAGGGCGCCAAGCACTTCGAGGGGCCGAACTTCATCTCTGACAAGGGCACCATCGTGGTCAGCCGCGAGGGTCGTGAAGTGACCACACTGCACCCGGAGAAGCGCCTGTACACCGTGCAACAGTCGATGATGACCGAAGCGGGCATCGACGCCGGCTTTACCCGAGACCTGTACGTTGCGCTTGGTGAGCCACTGGAGAATGGCGCCTGGGCTGTGCGCGTACATATTAAGCCTTACGTTCGCTGGATCTGGCTGGGCGGTCTGCTGACCGGCCTGGGCGGGTTGCTGGCGGCCCTCGACCGGCGCTACCGCGTCAAGGTCAAGACCCGGGTGCGTGATGTCCTGGGCGTGTCTGGAGCAGCTGCATGAAGCGTTGGATCATGGTGGTGCCCCTTGCAGTGTTCCTGCTGGTGGCGGTGTTCCTCTACAAGGGGCTTTTCCTCAAGCCCGACGAGCTGCCTTCGGCAATGATCGGCAAACCGTTCCCGGTGTTTTCCCTGGCTTCGACACAGGGGGACCGCACTCTGACTCAGGCTGACTTGCAGGGTCGCCCGGCACTGGTCAATGTGTGGGCCACCTGGTGTCCATCATGCAAGGTCGAGCATCCGTACCTGAACCAGCTGGCACGGCAGGGTGTGGTGATCCATGGGGTCAACTACAAGGATGACAACGCCGCCGCGCAGAGGTGGCTGGCCGAGTTCCACAACCCCTACCAGCTGGATATTCGTGACGAGCAGGGCAGCCTGGGCCTGGACCTTGGGGTGTATGGGGCGCCGGAAACCTTCCTGATAGACGCCAAGGGCATCATCCGCTACAAGCACGTGGGTATCGTTGATGCCACGGTCTGGCGTGAACAACTGGCGCCGTTGTACCAGGGCCTGATCGACGAGGCCAAGCCATGAAGCGCTGGCTGGCAGCTGCGGTGCTGGGCATGAGCCTGGCCGGTGTGGCCAAGGCGGCTATCGACACCTACCAGTTTCGCGACGAGGCCGAGCGCGAGCGTTACCAACAGTTGACCAAGGAACTGCGCTGCCCCAAGTGCCAGAACCAGGATATTGCCGACTCCAACGCGCCGATTGCTGCCGACCTGCGCCGGGAAATCTTCCGCATGCTCGGCGAAGGCCAGAGCAACCAGCAGATCATCGACTTCATGGTCGATCGCTATGGCGACTTCGTGCGCTACAAGCCGGCGCTCAGCGCGCGTACCTGGCTGCTGTGGTTTGGCCCGGGGATCTTGCTGGCCGGTGGCTTCGTGGTGCTGGCGGTGATCGTGCGCCGGCGCCGTGCCACGGCTGCGCAAGGCACCGATGAGTTGTCTGCCGAAGAACGCGAGCGTCTCGCCAAACTGCTGGAAAAAGAACAGACCCATGATTGAATTCTGGCTTAGCGCGGGCCTTCTGCTGCTCGCTGCCCTCAGCTTTTTGCTGCTCCCGATCCTGCGTGGCCGCCGTCGCCAGCAGGAAGAAGACCGCACGGCCTTGAACGTGGCCCTCTACCAGGAACGCGTCGCCGAACTGGCGGCCCAGCAAGCCGCCGGTGTGCTCGATGAGGCGCAGATGGCCAAGGGCCGGGACGAGGCTGCCCGCGAGTTGCTGGCCGATACCGAAGGCGCCGAGGCCCCGCGCCAGGGGCATTTGGGCAAGGCGCTGCCGCTGCTGGCTGCGGTGCTGGTACCGCTGATGGCGCTGGGGCTGTACCTGCATTTTGGCGCGGCCGACAAGGTGGCGCTGACCCAGGAATTTGCCGAGGCACCCAAGTCGATGGATGAAATGACTACGCGCCTTGAGCGCGTGGTGCAGGCCCAGCCGGATTCGGCCGAGGCCATGTATTTCCTTGGCCGGGCCTACATGGCCGAGCAGCGCCCGGCCGATGCCGCGCGCACGTTCGAACGGGCCGTGGCCCTGGCTGGTCGTCAGCCCGAGCTGCTGGGGCAGTGGGCGCAGGCGCTGTACTTTGCCGCCAACAAGCAGTGGAGCCCGCAATTGCAGGCGCTGACTGACGAAGCGCTGAAGGCGGACCCTAACGAGGTGACCAGCCTGGGCCTGCGCGGTATTGCTGCGTTTGAAGGCGAGCGTTATCAGGAAGCCATCGACTACTGGAAGCGCTTGCTGGCGCAGTTGCCAGAAGGTGATTCATCGCGAGCGGCCCTGCAGGGGGGGATCGACCGTGCCGCCGAGCGCCTGGGTGGGGCGCCAGCGCAGGCCGAGCCTGCACCTGTGGCGGCTCGCCTGAAAGTACGTGTGGAACTGGCGGCTGCCTTGAAGGACAAGGTCAAGCCGGACGACACGGTGTTTATCTTCGCTCGCGCCAGCAAGGGCCCGCCGATGCCTCTGGCGGCCAAGCGGGTGACCGTGGCGCAGTTGCCGATCGAGGTGGAATTGTCTGATGCTGATGCGATGATGCCGCAGATGAAACTGTCGCAATTTGCTGAAGTCCAACTGGTTGCACGTGTTTCACGCGCGGGTCAGCCTACCCAGGGTGAGTGGATTGGCCGGGGTGCTCCGTTGTCTAGCGCCACCCAGGCTACCCAGCGCCTGACCATCGACACTCCAGACCAGTAAGAGAGCACTGCCATGCACAGCACCGTCCGCCTGACCCTGATTACCCTGGCCCTGGGTTTGTCTGCGTGTACGGTGCACGAGCCGTACGAGCAGCCCGCGCCACCGATCGAGCGTGTGCCGCCATCGGGGCCGGTGGTCAAGCCCTTGCCGGGCGGGCAGCCTGCCACTCAGCCGAGCAAGCCGGCGGCGATACCCAAGCCCATGCCGCGTACCTCGGCCAGCTTTGCGCCACCGCCTGGCGGGGCAAGCCACTGGGATCCCAGGCTGGGTGTATATGTGTTGGAGAAGCAGCCCAATACCTTCTACCGGCAGCGTACCTACTATCGGTTTGATAACGGCTGGAGCTGGTCGTTGAGCCCGAATGGGCCGTGGCAGGAAACTGACAGCAGCGGTGTACCAGGTGGGTTGGGGCGGGCGTTCGCACAGTAACGCTGTTTCTGTATTTACTTCTGCTTCTGCTTCTGCTTTTGCTTGTAAGCGCGCGATAGTTCAGGCGACGCAGATTGCGACTTCAGGAGGCCGAGCGCAGGGCTTGCGAAGGGAGGTGACGGGCATGGATGCCCGTCAAGCGCTGGGCCCCAGGATGGGGCCTGCAGCGCGGTCCTCCCGGGAGCAAGACCGTAGCGAGGGAACCCCGGAGCGTAGCGCAGGGGCCGGATGATAGGAGCCAGCGTTTTTTGGTTACTTTTTGTCGCGTTTGACAAAAAGTGACCCGCCGTAAGGGCGGAAAGGTGACTATGCGCCACCTGCGTGAATGAATACCTACTCGATGTGAGTGCCCACATCCAAGAAGCAAGAAGCAAGAAGCAAGAAGCAAGAAGCAAGAAGCAAGAAGCAAGAAGCAAATTCGTCTGTTTTGACTCAGCGAACCGTCCGTTTGCGATGGCGACGCTGACTCACCTTTTCGCCCTTACGGCGAGTCACTTTTTGTCAAACGCGACAAAAAGTAACCAAAAAACGCTGCTCCTATCATCCGGCCCCTGCGCTGCGCTCCGGGGTCCCCTCACTCCGGCCTTGCTCCCGGCAGGACCGCGCCGAAGGCCCCATCCTGGGGCCTCAGCGCTTGACGGGCATCCATGCCCGTCACCTGCCTCCGCAAGGCCTGCGTTCGGCCTCCTGAAGTCGCGAAGATCAAGATCAAGATCAACATCAACATCAACATCAACATCAACATCAACATCAACATCAACATCAAGATCAAGATCAACAGCAACAGCAACAGCAACAGCAACAGCAACAGCAACGCAGCAACGCAGCAACGCAGCAACGCAGAAACAGCACAGTACAGTTTTGCCTTGTTATTTCCATTGACTGTACCGGTCGGTGACTCCGCATAATGACGCCTCGAATTCACCCGGAGGTGGCATGCGCAAGACAGTCCTGGTACTGGTGGAAACCGTCGACGATTACCTGCCCATGCTGGAGCAGGCCGGTTACCACCTGATCCGTGCCCCTTCGCCGAAACTGCGCGCCGATGCCATTCATCGCCACGCCGAAGAAATCGATGCGGTCCTCACCCGTGGGCCGCTGGGGCTATCCGCCGCCGAAATTGACGCATTACCCAGATTGCAGATCATCTGCGTGATCGGCGCCGGCTACGAGCAGGTCGACCTGGCCGCCGCCGCTGCCCGCGGCATAACCGTCACCAATGGCGCCGGGGCCAATGCCGCGGCCGTCGCCGACCACACCCTGGCCCTGCTGCTGGCGCTGCTGCGCGACATCCCCCGTGCCGATGCCAGCACGCGGCGCGGTGAATGGAACCGGGTGATCAGCCCCTCGGTGAGTGGCAAGCGCCTGGGCATTCTCGGCCTCGGCGCAGTAGGGCTGGCGATCGCCAAGCGGGCCCACTTGGGCTTCGACATGCACGTCAGCTACCACAGCCGCACAGCACGCCAGGGGGTGCCCTATACCTGGTACGACAGCCCACGACACTTGGCTGAAGCCGCCGACATCCTGGTGGTGGCCACCCCCGGTGGCGCCAACACCCGGCATCTGGTCGATGCCCACGTCCTTCAGGCCCTGGGGGCTGACGGTTATCTGGTGAACATCGCCCGTGCCAGCGTGGTCGACACGCAGGCCCTGATTGCTGCATTGCAGCGTGGCCAGCTGGCTGGCGCCGCGCTGGATGTATTCGATGACGAGCCGGCAGTGCCCGATGCACTCAAGGCCTTGCCCAACACCGTGCTCACACCCCACGTGGCTGGCCAATCGCCAGAAGCCGCGCGCGACACGGTGGCCTTGGTGCTACGCAACCTGCAGGCGTTCTTTGCCGGTGAGCCAGTTTTGACCCCGGTACGCCCGTAACCCTTTTCCAGATATCTGCCTGGCAGCGCCCGGGCAACAAGGAGTGTGTGCATGCAACTCGAAATATTCCAGGTCGATGCCTTTTCCACTGAACCGTTCGGTGGCAACCCGGCCGCAGTGATCCCGCTGGACAGCTGGCTGCCGGACGATGTGCTGCAGCGCATTGCCGAAGAAAACAACCTGTCAGAAACAGCCTACTTCGTGCGCAACGGCGAAACGTTTGACTTGCGTTGGTTTACCCCCGCCGTGGAGGTCGACCTGTGCGGCCATGCTACCTTGGCCTCGGCTTACGTGCTGTTCGAGCAACTGGGTGAGCAGGCGCAAGTGCTGCGCTTCAATACCCGCAGTGGCGAGTTGCGCGTCAGCCGTGGCACTGATGGCCTGCTGGCCATGGACTTCCCGGCCAAGCAACCCGTAGCGGTGGACATACCGGCGGGCTTGTTGCAGGCGCTGGGCTTGAGCCAGGCTCAGGTGGTTTACCACAGTGACGATTATGTGGTGCTGATCGATGACGCCTTGCTGCTCGATACGTTGAACCCAGATTTTGTTGCACTGTCGGCCTTCGACGTCCGTGGCATTGCCGTGACCGCGGCAGGGCGTGGCTTTGACTTCGTCACCCGCTGGTTCGGCCCGCGGGTTGGTGTGAATGAAGACCCGGTAACCGGTTCGGCACACACCTCGCTGGCGCCGTTATGGGCCCAGAGGCTGGGCAAGAACGTGCTGAGCTGCGAGCAGGGCGGGGCACGCAAAGGGCAGTTGCAGTGCGAAGTGCCGGGCAATGGCCGCGTGATCATCAGTGGGCGGGCGGCGTTGTACCTGCGGGGCAATGTGTACATCTAGTATGGCGTGTGATGCCCTGGGGGGCTTCTATAATTGCAGGCCCATCTTTCCGTTCAAGGAGCCACCCATGGACCTGGAAAAACACGGCACCTGCCTGTGCGGCGACACGCGGCTGACGGTCAGCGTCGACAATACCCATATCAGCGCTTGTCATTGCAGCATGTGCCGCAAGTGGACCGGTGGCCCGCTGCTGGTGGTGCACTGCAGCAAGCCTCCGCTGATCGAAGGGCGTGCGCCGAGCGTCTATGATTCGTCCGACTGGGCCCAGCGTGCTTTCTGTGGCCGCTGTGGTACGCACCTGTACTACCGGCTCAAGGCCAACGACTTCCACGCCGTGCCGGTCGGCCTGCTCGATGGCGACCAAGCCTGGGATTTCGACCTGCAGATCTTCGTCGAACAGAAACCCGCGTGGTACTGCTTCGCCAATCAGACCAAGGAGCTGTCCGGCCAAGAGGTGTTCGAGCAGAACAGCTGATTCAACGTCATGTTGTACGGGGGCGTTCCGTCGGCGAATGCCTCCATACAATTCTGCGTGAACTTGCCAAACCGGTGCATTCCTGAGAAAAGGGCGGTTTTGTTTTTCAGCGTTTGGAGTGTACCCGTGAGCCAAGAACTGCAGATCATCGACCTGGTCGAGGGCGACGGCAAAGCCGCCGTCAAAGGTGCCCTGATCACCACCCAGTACACCGGCTGGCTGGCCGATGGCAGCGAGTTCGACTCGTCCTGGTCGCGCGGTAAGCCGTTTCAGTGCGTAATCGGTACCGGCAGGGTAATCAAAGGCTGGGACCAAGGCCTGATGGGTATGCGCGTTGGCGGCAAGCGCAAGCTGCTGGTACCGGCGCACCTGGGCTATGGCGAACGCAGCGTAGGGGCGATCCCACCGAATTCGGACCTGACCTTCGAGATCGAACTGCTGGAAGTGCTCACGCGGGATGATTGAGTGGGCACGTTGCAACCCGAAATTCTTGCACCTTACACAATTGCGCAACACCCAGCCCCTAATCTAGGCCTTGCCTAGGGAACGGCATCCACCTCCAGGGAGGAACCAAACGGGTTCGGGGCACTCTGACCCTCACGCGTTGCCAGGGATGGCATTCACTACATGGGCGCCCTGCAACTGGCCGGGCGATGTGGCGGGTAAACCCGATTTTCTCTGCCACACGAGCCTGCCTTGATGAAGTTGCCAACACTCTTCCGCCGTCGCCGTCACTTGCTGCTGAGTCTGTTGCTCACAGCCATCGCCGTACCGTTGGCGCTGGAGGCTGTCGAAAGCCGGGCACGACCGGTGGATGGCACCCAGACCCTGGTGTTTCTGCGTCATGGCGAGAAGCCGGGCGAGGGGCTCGGGCAGTTGAACTGCCAGGGCCTCAACCGTGCACTGGACCTGGCCACTGTACTGCCCGAGCGCTTCGGCAAGGCCGACTACGTGTTTGCCGCCAACCCCACGCGGCATGTCGAGGAAGGCAGCCGGGACGAAAGCTACAGCTACATCCGCCCATTGATGACCATCACCCCCAGTGCCATCCGCCTCGGCTTGCCGGTGAATATCGACTACGGCGCCAACGACACTGCTGAACTGGCCGATGAGTTGCTGAGCGACAAGTACCGCAATGCGACCATCTACACTGCCTGGTCCCACGGCTACCTGCCGGAACTGATCAACACCGTGGCCGGCAAGGCCCTGGGGGAGGAGCGGGTGATCACCGAGGATTGGAGCGGCGAAGACTTCGACACGCTCTATGTACTGACCCTGACCTGGCAAAACGGCAAAGCCAGCCTGCTGAGCCGTAATGTGCGCCAGGGCCTGAATGACGGTGCGCATAGCTGCCCGACCTGATCCGCTGGTACTGTTTGGCAAGGAAGCTGGAACAGGGATGAGCGATGAAGCAGCGGGTAACGGTGATCGGTGGTGGAGTGGTGGGCCTGGCGACGGCTTACGCGCTGGTTCGGGAAGGGTGGTCGGTTGACCTGATCGAGGCCCGCGACAGCCTGGCGTCGGCCACCAGCTTTGCCAATGGCGGGCAATTGTCCTATCGCTATGTGGCGCCGCTGGCTGATGCCGGGGTGCCGTGGCAGGCGCTGGGCTGGCTGTTGCAGGGCGAGTCGCCATTGCGATTGCGCTTGCGCATGGACCCGGCCCAGTGGCGCTGGCTGCTGGCATTCACCCTGGCTTGCCGGCGAAGCGTCAATCGCCGTAATGCCGGGCAATTGCTTGAGCTGGCGCTTTACAGTCAGGCCGTTCTGGCGCAATGGCGCGAGGACCAGAACCTGGGGGATTTTGCCTGGCGGCGCAATGGCAAGCTGGTGGCATTTCGCAGTGAACGGGCCTTTGCCCAAGGCCGGGAACAGTTGGCGGACCCGTCCAGTCAGCAGGTGCTGGCGGCTACCGAGCTGCGCGGGCTGGAGCCTGCCCTGGATGGCGCACCGTTTGTGGGTGGCGTGTTCACGGCGGGCGAAGAGGTTGGCGATTGTCACGTGTTTTGCTTGCGGCTGGAGGCGCTGTTGCGCGCGTCGGGCCAGTGCCATTTCCTGCTTGGCCGGCCGGTGACGCAATTGCTTCAGCGCCAGGGCCAGGTCGTGGCACTGCAACTGGGCGATCAGCAGCTGGACGTGGAGCAGTTGGTGCTGTGTGCCGGGCATCGCGGCCCAGGCTTGGCATTACCGGGGGTGCAGATACCAGTCTACCCGCTGAAGGGCTATAGCCTGACGGCACCGATCAGCGCCGCGCACCTGCCCCCGGAGGTGAGCCTTACCGACTATGAGCGCAAGATCGTCTACGCCCGCCTGGGGCAGCAGCTGCGGGTAGCGGCGATGGTGGACATTGTCGGGTTCGATGAGTCGGTGGACATGCGCCGTTTGCAGAGCATGCGGCGGCTGGCGCTGGAGACGCTGCCGAGGGCGGCGGATTATGGCCAGGCGGTGGAGTGGGCGGGGATGCGGCCGGCGACACCGACCGGGGTGCCGATCATCGGTGGGACGGTGTACCGCAACCTGTGGCTGAACCTGGGGCATGGCGCATTGGGATTCACCTTGGCCTGTGGCAGTGCGCAGCGCTTGGCCCGGATGATGCGTTAACCGGACCGGCCTCTTCGCGGCTAAAGCCGCTCCTACGAGGACCCCACGGTATTCAGGCTTGCGCTGGTCCTGTAGGAGCGGCTTTAGCCGCGAAGAGGCCGGTACAGGCGAAGGATATCTAGCGGCCGAAGCGCATCGGCCATCCCACCACTTTCTTCGCCCGTGGCGTCGCATAGGTGCGCACTTTGGACGTACTCAAACCCATGCGCACCAGCGATTCGGCAATGGTCACCGCTGCACTCACACCATCCACCACCGGCACGCCGGTACGTTGGCGAATCTGCTCGTCCAGCCCGGCCATGCCGCCACAACCCAGGCAGATCACCTCGGCATTGTCGTCACGCACGGCGCGTTCGGCCTGCTCGACAATCGCCTCCACGGCCCGCAGCGGGTCGGCTTCCAGTTCCAGCACCGCCAGCCCGCTGGCTCGCACCGAGGCGCAGCGGTCATACAGGCCCGAGAGCTTCAGGCGGTCCTCGATCAATGGCACGGTGCGGTCAAGCGTGGTTACTACGGAATAGGCGTGGCCCAGGTACATTGCTGTGCTGGCGGCGGCGTCAGTAATGTCCACCACAGGCACGTTAAGCAGTTCCTGCAGGCCTTCGCGGCCGTGTTCGCCATAACCGGCCTGGATCACGGCATCGTAAGGCCCTTCAAAGGCCAGGACCCTGTCCATCACCGCGATGGCCGCCAGGTAGCTCTCGAAGTTGCCCTCCACCGACTCGGCGCCGAACCAGGGTGTGAGGCCGACGATTTCGGTACCGGGTGCGGCCACCGCACGGGCCTGCTCGGCAATGGCTTGGGTAATGGCTTCGGTGGTGTTGACGTTGGCGATCAGAATACGCATGGGCAGTCCTCCTTGATCAATGGCCGCTGTGGTCGACGGCGATGCACTCGCCGCTGACGTCGTGGTAATGGCGGTTACGTGGCGCGATCAGCAGGTACAGGGCGGCGGCGATGCCGGCACCGATCAGCCAGGAGAACGGCGCGATACCGTGGAAGTTGGGCACCAGGGCCAGCACGATGGCCAGCAGTGCGGCCGGCACGAAGGCGGCCACGGCGCGCAGGTTGATGCCCTTGCTGTAGTGATAGGCACCGGCCGGGTGCTCGGTATACAGCTCTGGCACGTTGATGCAGCCTTTGCGCAGCAACCAGTAGTCGGACATGATCACGCCGTACAGCGGGCCGAGCAGGGCGCCCAGGCCCGACAGGAAGTACACGATCACCAGCGGGCTGTTGTACAGGTTCCAGGGCAGGATCAGCACCGCCAGGGTGGCGCTGATCAGCCCGGCACGGCGGAAGTTCAGGTGGCGCGGCGCCAGGTTGCTGAGTACGAAGGCCGGGGCGACGAAGTTGGCCATGATGTTCACCGCCACGGTGACGATCAGGAAGGCCAGGCAGCCGAGCACCAGGAATGGCGTGCTGGGTATGGCGGCGACGATCTGCGTCGGGCTGTCGATGATCTGGCCGTTGATCTGGAACTGCGCGCCGCACAGCACCACGGTGATCACGGCGAATACCAGGATGTTCACCGGCAGGCCCCAGAAGTTGCCGACGCGGATGGTCTTGCGGCAAGGCGAGGAGCGGGCGAAGTCACAGAAGTTCAGCACCAGGGTGCCGTAGATCGCCAGCCACAGTGCGCCGCCGGCAAAGATGTTGCGCCACATCTCATAGCCGGTCAGCGGGGTAGCCACCGACCAGGCAATGCGCGCGTCGGCCTTGACGTACATGAACACCGCCAGTGCGGCGACGGTCAGCAGGATCACAGGCCCGGCAAAGGCCTCGTAACGGCGCACCATCTCCATGCCGTAGGCCAGGATCACCAGCTGCACCAGCCAGATCGACACGAAACACACCCAGCCCAGGCTCGACAGGCCGAGGATGCTGTCGTGGTCGTAGGCTGCCAGTTGCGGCCACACGGCGGTGAGCAGCACCCGCAGCACCACCGATGCCAGGTAGGTCTGGATGCCGAACCAGGCGATGGCGATGATGGCTCGGATCAGCGCCGGTATCTGCGCGCCGTGGATGCCGAAGGCAATGCGGCTGATGACCGGAAACGGCACCCCGGTTTTCTGCCCCATGTAACCCGACAGGTTCATGAAGAAGTACACCAGTGCCGCGCCGATGGCCAGCGACAACAGAATTTGCCAGCCACCCAGGCCGAGGGCGAACAAGCCCATGGCGAACGAATAGTTGGCGATATTGTGCACATCGTTTGTCCACAGCGCGAAGATGCTGTAGCCGCCCCAGCGACGGCCTTCCATACGCGTTGGCGCCAGGTCGCGGTTATGCAGGCGCGGGCTGAGAACAAGGTCCGGCTGGTGGCCGGCAAGCGTGGACGCGGGGTGTGTGCTGGCGACGGATTGTTCAGGGGCAAGGTCGAGGCTGCTACTCATTCCGGCGGGCTCCTGATGCACATGGACTGCGATGAGCGGGCATGCGCACGGGCTCGCCATCTCGTCGGTGCAGCGTTGGCATCACAGGGTTGTGGGCGCGGCGGCCGATATTGGGTCGGCGTCGCGGATTCTTGTGTATCTATGTTTTGTTTAAGTTGTATACAAAACACGAACACTCAAAAGCGAGTTCCATGCCAAGGGAAGAGCAGGTTTCAGCAGGCGATCATTTCGAACTTATCTTGTTAAAAGGTAAGTTAATGAAATACAGAGAATATAAGTTGACCAAGTGAACAAGTTATATTTTTTTAAAGATTGATTAGTTGATCATTTGGTCAAAATAACGGGTGGGAAGTGTGTAACGAATTGGGGCGCTGCTGAAGAAAGTGCACACAAAAATGGCACCTATGGTTACGTTTTTGTGTACAAAAAATAGTCAACTTTTCCAGTGCTGGCCTCTTCGCGGGCACGCCTGCGAAGAGGCCAGCACAGAAGCCAATCAATCCATTGGCGGCAACCGCCGCTTGACCGGGGTCTTCTTGATGATCGCGGTATTGGTCTCAGCCAGCACATTCATGAGGTCGAGCAGCGTGTCCAACTGCTCCATCGAGCGCACATGCAGTCGGGCGACGAAGCAGTCTTCGCCAATGACCTTGTCGCATTCGGTGAACTCAGGGATGGCAATGATCTGGCGCTCCACTTCTTGCAGCTTCCCCGGTAGCGGACGGATGCGCACGATCGCCTGCAACTGGTAGCCAAAGGCGCGTGGGTCGACCTCCACGGTATAGCCGCGCAGCACGCCACGCTCTTCCAGCCGGCGCAGGCGCTCGCTGACGCTGGGTGCGGACAGCCCGCTGACCTGCGCCAGAGCCTTGAGCGAGCGGCGCGAGTCCTCCATCAGGGCATTGATCAATAGTTGGTCGATGGCATCGGTCATACCCACCTCATCAGGTAATTCGTGTTATTTGCCTTGATAGTAAAGGCAGATCCACGAATATGCCTTGGTTATCCGCTGGATGGCCAGGCTGTTGCCTTTGCATACTGTGGCCATCATCAACGGGAGATTTGAGATGGACAGTTCATTGCGCCGTGGCTCGCTGGAAATGGTCGCCGCCATGCTGATTTCCGGGACCATTGGCTGGTTCGTGCTGGTGTCCGGCCAGCCGGTGCTGGATGTGGTGTTCTGGCGCTGCGTGTTCGGTGCCGTGACCTTGCTGGCGATTTGCGCCGCGTTTGGCTTTCTGCGCCCAGGTGTGATCAGCCGCACGGCATTTTTGCTGGCGATTGCCAGTGGGGCGGCCATTGTCGGCAACTGGCTGCTGTTGTTTGCCTCGTACGCGCGGGCGTCGATTGCCATCGGCACGGCGGTTTACAACGTGCAGCCATTCATTCTGGTGGGGCTGGCGGCGCTGTTTCTGGGCGAAAAGATCACCTTGGCCAAGGTGACCTGGCTGAGTGTGGCGTTCCTCGGCATGCTGGCCATCGTCAGTGCCCATGGCGCTGGGCAAAGTAATGGCGAGGACTATCTGCTGGGGATTGCCCTGGCGCTGGGGGCGGCGTTTCTGTATGCAATCGCGGCCTTGATCATCAAGCGCCTGAGTGGCACGCCCCCGCACCTGATTGCGTTGATTCAGGTAACCACGGGTGTGTTGCTGCTGGCGCCATGGGTCACGCTTGGCGGGTTGCCGGTTGAAATGCCGGCGTTGGCCAGCTTGTTGACACTGGGCATGGTGCACACCGGCCTGATGTATGTGCTGTTGTACAGCGCCATCCAGCGTTTGCCCACGGCGTTGACCGGTGCGCTGTCGTTCATTTACCCGATTGCGGCAATTCTGGTGGACTGGGTGGCGTTCGGGCACCGCCTGGCGCCGCTGCAGTGGCTGGGTGTGGGGTTGATCCTGCTGGCGGCGGCGGGCATGCAGCAGGGGTGGTGGTTCCGCTCGGCGCGGCATCCTGTAGGCGCGGGTTTACCCGCGAAGAGGCCCGCAAGGTAGAATGCCGCTTTTTGCCAGCCTGCGATCCGCCATGACCTCGCCAATCGATACCCTCGAGCAGCACCTGCTCGCCGCCCTCGACCCTGCCCCACAGGAAACCCGCCGCCTGTTCCACGGTCGCGGCCGCTGCTGGCCGGGCCTGGAGCAGGTCACCGTCGACTGGCTGCAGGGCGTGCTGTCGGTCGCCTTGTTCCGTGAGCCGGCCGAAGGCCAGCTCGCCGAACTGGAAGCCATGCTGCGCAGCTTGGCCGAGCGCCCGCAGTGGACTGGGCAGGCAGTCATCATCCAGCACCGCTACCTGCCCGACAGCCCGGGCCAGTGGCTGCTGGGCGAGCCGTGCCAGCAACGCGAAGTGATCGAGGACGGCCTGACCTACCTGCTGGACTTGGGCGTGCGGCAAAACAATGGCCTGTTCCTCGACATGCGCTATGGCCGCCGCTGGGTGCGCGAGCAGGCCGCGGGCAAGCGCGTGTTGAACCTTTTTGCTTATACCTGCGGCTTTTCCGTGGCAGCGATTGCCGGTGGCGCCGAGCAGGTGGTGAACCTGGACATGGCCAAGTCGGCCCTGTCGCGGGGCCGGGACAACCATCGCCTCAATGGCCACGATGCATCACGGGTGGCATACCTGGGGCATGAACTGTTCAAGTCGTGGGGCAAGGTGCGCAAGTACGGGCCTTATGACCTGATCATCATCGACCCGCCAACCTTCCAGCGTGGCAGCTTTGTGCTGACCCAGGATTACGCAAAGATCCTGCGGCGTTTGCCTGAGTTGTTGAGCGAAGGCGGGACGGTGCTGGCGTGTGTCAACGACCCGGGGATCGGGCCTGAGTTTCTGATCGAAGGCATGGCAGAGCAGGCGCCTTCGCTGGCTTATGTCGAGCGCCTGGAAAACCCGCCGGAATTTCCGGACGTTGACCCGGCGGGGGGGCTGAAGGCCTTGGTGTTCCGCCGGGTTTGATGTTGCTCGTGCGTTACTGACCGGTATAGATCTGGTCAAACACCCCACCATCATTGAAGTGGGTCTTCTGCACGGTACGCCAGTCACCGAAGGTTTTCTCCACCGACAGGAAGTCCACTTTCGGGAAGCGGTCGGTGTACTTGGCCAGTACCGTTGCATCACGCGGGCGCAGGTAGTTGTTGGCGGCGATCTCCTGGGCTGCTGGTGACCACAGGTACTTCAGGTATTCCTCGGCCACGGCCTGGGTGCCTTTCCGGGCCACTACCTTGTCGACCACCGTCACCGGTGGCTCGGCTTCGGCCGATACGCTTGGGTAGACCACTTCGAACTGGTCGCGGCCAAACTCGCGGGCGATCATCTCGGCTTCGTTCTCGAAGGTGACCAGTACGTCACCGATCTGGTTGGTCATGAACGTGGTGGTGGCGGCACGGCCACCGGTGTCCAGCACGGGTGCCTGCTTGAACAGCTTGCCGACGAAGTCGCGGGCTTTGCTTTCATCGCCGCCTTGCTTGAGTACGTAGCCCCAGGCCGACAGGTAGGTATAGCGGCCATTACCCGAGGTTTTCGGGTTGGGCACGATCACCTGGACACCGTCCTTGAGCAGGTCGGGCCAGTCTTTGAGGGCTTTCGGGTTGCCCTTGCGCACGATGAACACAGTGGCCGAGGTGAACGGCGCGCTGTTGTTCGGCAGGCGGGTTACCCAGTTGTCGGGCACCAGCTTGCCCTTGTCTGCCAGGGCGTTGATGTCGGTGGCCATGTTCATGGTGATGACATCGGCCGGCAGGCCATCGATCACCGCACGGGCTTGCTTGCTCGAGCCGCCGAAGGACATCTGCACGTTGACCTTCTCGTTGTGTTCGGCTTCCCAGTGCTTCTGGAAGGCCGGGTTGTAGTCCTTGTAGAAGTCGCGCATCACGTCGTAGGAAACGTTGAGCAGGGTGGGGGCGGCCTGGGCGAGGTTACCCAGGGCCAGGCCTGCGGCGAGCAGCGAGGCGGTGAAGAGCTTTTTCACGATGCTTCCTTGTTCTTGAAGGGTGTTGGGGCAGATTGCCAGCGACTATAGCGGGTGGGTTTATACGGGTTAAAGAACAAAAAATGCTTTGGTTATGCTTCTGCCTGTGCCGGCCTCTTCGCGGGTAAACCCGCTCCTACGGGGGACCGCGCACGGTCCGCGCCTGTTGTAGGAGCGGGTTTACCCGCGAAGAGGCCGGCACAGGCGCTATCACGCTTTGGGAAACAACCCATTCCCACAGCGAGAACAGAACGCTGCCCCATGCTCGTGGGTCTTCTTGCAGCAGGTCGGGCAATCATGCTGCAACTGCTCCCCGCGCATGGCATTTGCCAGCTCTGCCGTGAAGATACCGGTCGGCACGGCAATGATCGAATAACCGGTGATCATCACCAGCGACGACAGCACCTGCCCCAGCGGAGTCTTCGGCACGATGTCGCCAAAGCCCACGGTGGTCAGGGTAACGATGGCCCAGTAGATGCCTTTGGGGATGCTGGTAAAACCATGCTCAGGCCCTTCGATCACGTACATCAGCGTGCCGAACACGGTCACCAGCGTCGATACCGTCACCAGGAACACGATGATCTTCTGTTTGCTGCCGCGCAGTGCCTCCATCAGGTAATGGGCCTGCTTGAGGTACGGGCTGAGCTTGAGTACACGGAAGATCCGCAGCATCCGTATCACACGAATGATCAACAGGTACTGGGCGTCGCTGTAGTACAGCGCGAGGATCCCCGGCACGACCGCCAGTAAATCGACCAGGCCATAGAAACTGAAGGCATAGCGCAACGGCTTCGGCGAGCAGTACAGGCGGGTGATGTATTCGGCCAGGAAGATCGCGGTAAAGCCCCACTCGATGCCGGCCAGCAGGCCGGCGTAGCCTTGGTGTACTTCGTCGATGCTGTCGAGGATCACCGTGACCAGGCTGGCCAGGATGATCAGTAGCAGGATCTTGTCGAAGCGGCGACCGGCTACGGTGTCGGTCTGGAAGACGATGACGAAGAGCCGCTCGCGCAGACTCGCTGGGTTGTTCATTGGCTCGTTCCACAAAAGCGATGGGCTGAGCCTAGGGGTTGCGTTTCAGCTGTGCAAGCGGCTGGCGTTGCGCTGCCTGGGTTGTGCCAGGTAGCTGCCCAAGTGCATCAGCCAACAGGCGGCAACGAAGGGGGCGGTCAGGGCAGGCAGCGGCAACAGCTTGAACAGCGGTTGCAGCAGCAGGGCCAGGGCTACTGCCAGCAACGTCACCCATGGTTTTTCGCCCTGGCGGCTAAACGCCAAGGCTGCCAGCGCGGCGTTGAAGCCGCAAAGGCCTAACCATGCGGCCTGTGCATGATCGGCGAGCAGGGCCACGCCGCCACCAATGGCCGAACCGATCACCGCCCACAACGCCGCATAGGGGTTGGCGATGAACATGCCGACGATGATCAGCAACCCGGCCAAGGGCTGGTCGAGCAGGAAGATCTGGCCCACGCCGCGGGCCAACGCATACAGCGGGTCGGCTTCGACGAAGCCGCTGGGCGAGGGGCTGGCGACCAGCAGTGTGGCCCAGCCCAGCAATACGAAAGGGGAGGTGTAGGCAATCAGCAACTTGCCGCCACGCTTGCGCCACTGGTGGGTGATGATGCTGGACAGGCCGCCGGCGGCGATGATCAGTGGCGGCAGGATCGCCGACCAGGGCAGCACCGCGCTGATCAGGATGCCGATCAGCACGCCGTTGTAGCAGTACAGCCCCGCTTGGCGGTCGGCACGGTCATAGCCGCGTGCCTGGGCGGTGAGCAGGCCGGCCAAGGCACCAAGCAGCGCGCCGCCGACCAGGTTGGGCGCCGTCAGCAGGATGGCCAGCAGGCAGCACAGGCCGCACAGGGGGTTGCGCAGCAGCAGCACCTGGCTGAAGCCGTTGAGTAACGCCGTGGCCCAGTCGGGGCACGGGTTGACGAAATTTTTGGTGTACATGGGGCAGTCAGTGAGGTTGATGGGGAGCGGTGGGCCTCTTTGGGCCTCGGTTTTCCGCGGTTGGGTAGAGCGATATTCGGGGAGGGCTTTGCCCTCCAATCGCGACACAAGGCCGCTCCCACAGGGATCGCATTCCCTTGTGCCAGCGCGGCCCTGTGGGAGCGGCCTTGTGTCGCGAAAGGGGCGCAACGCGCCCCCGGCAATCTCAGATCAAAGTCTCGATCCGCAGCGTGTTGGTCGTACCCGGCTTGCCGAAAGGCACGCCAGCGGTGATCAGCAACGTGTCGCCACGGCTGGCCATGCCTTGCGCCTGGGCAATCTCCAGGGCGGTGGAAACCACCTCGTCGACCTGACGCAGACGGTCGTTGACCACCGAATGCACGCCCCAGGCCACGCTCAGGCGGCGCGCGGTGTTCAGGTTCGGCGTCAGGTTGAGGATCGGTGCCCGTGGCCGCTCACGTGCCGCGCGCAGGGTCGAGGCACCCGACTCGCTGTAGTTGACCAGCACCGCCACCGGCAGAATGCCGCTGATGCGGCGGATGGCGCAGCTGATGGCATCCGATACGGTCGCTTCGGCCTTTGGCCGGCCGACGTCGAGCTGGGCCTGGTAGTCCGGGCCGTTCTCCACCTGGCGGATGATCTTGCTCATCATCTGCACAGCTTCCAGCGGGTAGTCGCCCGAGGCCGTCTCGGCCGACAGCATCACAGCGTCGGCACCTTCGGCCACCGCGTTGGCCACGTCGGTGACTTCGGCACGGGTTGGTGCTGGCGAGAAACGCATCGACTCGAGCATCTGCGTGGCCACCACCACCGGCTTGCCCAGCTGGCGGCAGGTACCGATGATGCGCTTCTGGATCTGCGGCACGCTTTCGGCCGGTACTTCCACGCCCAAGTCACCACGGGCCACCATGATCGCGTCTGCCAGTTCGGCGATGGCTTGCAGTTGCTCCACCGCCGATGGCTTCTCGATCTTGGCCATCAGGTAGGCGCGGTCGCCAATCAGCTGGCGCGCTTCGACGATGTCTTCAGGGCGCTGCACGAACGACAGGGCGACCCAGTCCACACCCAGCTCCAGGCCAAAGGCCAGGTCGCGGCGGTCTTTTTCGGTGAGCGGGGAGAGGTCGAGCACCGCTTGCGGTACGTTGACGCCCTTGCGGTCGGAAAGCTCGCCACCGTTCAGTACCTCGGTGTCGATGGCGTCGCTGTGCTTGGCGGTAACGCGCAGACGCAGCTTGCCGTCGTCCAGCAGCAGGTCCATGCCGGGCTCAAGGGCGGCGATGATTTCGGGGTGCGGCAGGTTGACCCGGCGGCTGTCGCCCGGGGTTTTGTCCAGGTCCAGGCGCAGGGCCTGGCCGCGTTGCAGCTGCACCTTGCCTTCGGCAAAGCGGCCAACGCGCAGCTTCGGCCCTTGCAGGTCCATGAGGATACCCAGCGGGTAGTTCAGTTGCTGCTCGACTTCGCGGATCCACTGGTAGCGCAGGGCGTGGTCGGCATGCTCGCCATGGCTGAAGTTGAGGCGGAAGATGTTCACCCCGGCTTCGACCAGCTGGCGGATATCGTCGATGCCGTTGATCGCAGGGCCAAGGGTGGCGAGGATCTTTACTTTTTTATCAGGCGTCATGATTGGGCAGTCTCGAGGATCAGGATGGCGCGGAAGTCGTTGACGTTGGTGCGAGTCGGTTCGGTGACGATCAGCGCATCCAGCGCGGCGAAGTAGCCGTAGCCGTTGTTGTTGTCCAATTCGTCGCTGGCCG
The DNA here is from genome assembly GCF_043101865.1 of Pseudomonas sp. zjy_15. Lineage (NCBI taxonomy): Bacteria > Pseudomonadati > Pseudomonadota > Gammaproteobacteria > Pseudomonadales > Pseudomonadaceae > Pseudomonas > Pseudomonas sp. zjy_15. Next base: position 48,776 of record NZ_JBICII010000019.1, on the reverse strand, counting down.
ACAGGCCCAACGCTTCGGCGCGGTCGTAGCTGGCGGGGGTCATGAAGGCACCGGCGTTATCTTCCGAGCCATCGATGCCGTCGGTGTCACCGGCCAGGGCGTAAACACCCGGCAGGCCTTTCAGGCTTTCGGTGAGGCTGAGCAGGAACTCGGCGTTGCGCCCGCCACGGCCATTGCCGCGTACGGTCACGGTGGTTTCGCCACCCGACAGGATCACGCAGGGCGCCTTGAGCGGTTGGCCGTGCTGAACGATTTGCCGGGCGATACCGGCATGCACCTTGGCCACTTCGCGCGATTCGCCTTCAAGGTCGCCGAGGATCAGCGGGCTGAAACCGGCCTGACGGGCTTTGACGGCGGCGGCCTCGAGCGACTGCTGGGGTTTGGCGATCAACTGGAAGTGGCTGCGGGCCAGGGCCGGGTCATCGGCCTTGACGGTTTCCGAGGCCGGGTTGTTCAGCCAGTCGATGACCGCTTTGGGCGCTTCGATGTTGTAGCGTTTGAGGATGGTCAGGGCGTCGGCCGAGGTGCTCGGGTCGGCCACGGTGGGGCCAGAGGCGATTACCGTGGCGAGGTCGCCCGGTACATCGGAAATGGCATAGGTGTAGACCGTGGCCGGCCAGCAGGCCTTGGCCAGGCGCCCGCCCTTGATCGCCGAGAGGTGCTTGCGCACGCAGTTCATCTCGCCGATGGTGGCGCCGGATTTCAGCAGCGCCTTGTTGATCTGCTGCTTGTCGGCCAGGGTCAGGCCCTCGGCAGGCAGGGCCAGTAGCGCCGAGCCACCGCCAGACAGCAGGAAGATGACGCGGTCGTTTTCGTTGAGGTTGCTGACCAGGTCCAGCACGCGCTTGGCCACAGCCAGGCCGGCAGCGTCCGGGACCGGGTGGGCGGCTTCGACCACCTCGATCTTCTGGCAGTTTGCACCATGGCCGTAGCGGGTGACGACCAGGCCGGAGACTTCGCCCTGCCAGCTTTTCTCGACCACTTCGGCCATGGCGGCTGCGGCCTTGCCGGCGCCGATGACGATAACCCGGCCGCTGCGATCGGCGGGCAGGTAGGGTTCGAGGACTTGACGGGGGTGGGCGGCGGCGATGGCTGTGTCGAACAGCTCGCGGAGAAGTTTTTGCGGATCGACCGACATGGCAGGCTCCCAGTTATTGTTGTTCTGCAGAATCAAAGACGCCCCTGGAACTGCCTCCGTGCAGGCCGAACCAGGGGCGGGTGTTGCTCGATGCCACCATTGGGCCTGTGGTCGCAGGTTCAACGGCGTTGGCTTCTTCGCGGACAAGCCCCGCTCCTAAATGCACAGCTCTGAGCGATTGTGCGGTCTTTGGTAGGAGCGGGTTTACCCGCGAAGAGGCCAGTGAAGGCTAAAAACGACTTATTTGTCGCCGCGGATCGAGAAGTTGGCCATGTGCTCCAGGCCTTTGATCAGCGCCGAGTGGTCCCAGTTGCCGCCGCCCAGGGCCTGGCAGGTGTTGAACACTTGCTGGGCATTGGAGGTGTTGGGCAGGTTGATGCCCAGTTCCTTGGCGCCTTGCAGGGCCAGGTTCAGGTCCTTCTGGTGCAGGCTGATGCGGAAGCCTGGGTCGAAGGTGCCCTTGATCATGCGCTCGGCGTGCACTTCGAGGATTTTCGACGAGGCGAAGCCGCCCATCAGTGCTTCACGCACCTTGGCCGGGTCTGCACCGTTCTTGGCGGCGAACAGCAATGCTTCGCTGACGGCCTGGATGTTCAGGGCGACAATGATCTGGTTGGCGACCTTGGCGGTCTGGCCGTCACCGTTGCCACCGACGCGGGTGATGTTCTTGCCCATGGCTTCGAACAGCGGCAGGGTGCGCTCGAAGGCGTTCGGGCAGCCACCGACCATGATGCTCAGGGTCGCAGCCTTGGCACCGACTTCGCCACCGGATACAGGAGCGTCCAGGTAGGCAGCGCCGGTTGCCTTGATTTTCTCGGCGAACACTTTGGTCGCGGTTGGCGAGATCGAACTCATGTCGATCACCACCTTGTTCGGGCCGACGCCTTCGGACACGCCGTTTTCACCGAACAGAACGCTTTCTACCTGCGGGGTGTCGGGGACCATGACGATGATGAATTCGGCTTCCTGGGCAACCTCTTTCGGGTTGGCCAGGGCCACGGCACCGGCAGCGATCAGGTCGGCTGGCGCAGCGTCGTGGTGGGTGGAAATGAACAGGCTGTGACCTGCCTTTTGCAGGTTCTGGGCCATGGGCTTGCCCATGATGCCGGTGCCGATGAAACCGATTTTAGCCATGAGAAATTACCTCTTTGTAATTGTGATATCTCAAGCAAGCTTTGGCCCCCTGTGGGAGCGGGCTCGCCCGCGAAGCAGACAACTCGGTGGATGGCACCGGCTTTGCCGGTGTTCGCGGGCGAGCCCGCTCCCACAGGGTCCCGAGTTGTTCCTCAGATTGCGTTGTGGGTTTTCAGCCAGCCCAGGCCCGCTTCGGTGGTGGTCAGCGGCTTGTACTCCGCGCCCACCCAGCCCTGGTAGCCGATGCGGTCCAGGTGTTCGAACAGGAAGCGGTAGTTGATCTCGCCGGTGCCTGGTTCATTGCGGCCTGGGTTGTCGGCCAGCTGGATGTGGTTGATCAGCTGCAGGTTGGTTTCCATGGTCCGAGCCAGGTCACCTTCCATGATCTGCATGTGGTAGATGTCGTACTGCAGGAACAGGTTGTCGCTGCCTACCTCGGCCTGGATTTCCAGCGCCTGTTGGGTGGTGTTCAGGTAGAAACCGGGGATATCGCGGGTGTTGATCATTTCCATGACCAGGCGGATCCCGGCGGCCTTGAGCTTGTCAGCGGCGTAGCGCAGGTTCTCGACAAAGGTCTTGCGCACGGTGGCGCAGTCCGGGCCTTGTGGGCGGATGCCGGCCAGGGCGTTGACCTGGGTGTTGCCAAGGACCTTGGCGTATTCGATGGCTTTGTCGACACCTGCGCGGAATTCTTCGATGCGGTCGGGGTGGCAGGTGATGCCGCGCTCACCTTTGGCCCAGTCGCCTGCCGGCAGGTTGAACAGCACTTGGGTCAGGCCGTTGGCCTCCAGCTGCTGCTTGATTTCAGCTGCGCTGAAGTCATAGGGGAAGAGGTATTCGACGCCGCTGAAGCCAGCGTCAGCGGCAGCTTTGAAGCGGGCCAGGAAGTCCTGTTCGGTGAACAGCATGGACAGGTTGGCAGCGAAGCGAGGCATGAGTTGTCTCCTTGCGATGAAGGCCCCCAGGGCGTGCCTGGGGGCGTCAGGCGATCAGTCCAGCAGCGAGATGGCGGTTGGCGCGTCGTTGCCGACCAGGGCCAGGTCTTCGAACTCGTTGACCGCGTTGATCTCGGTGCCCATGGAAATGTTGGTCACACGCTCGAGAATCACTTCAACCACCACCGGCACGCGGAACTCTTCGGCCATCTTCTGTGCCTTGATCAGGGCAGGGGCGATTTCTGCTGGCTCGAACACACGGATGGCCTTGCAACCCAGGCCTTCGACCACAGCGACGTGATCGACACCGTAGGTGGCAGCGTCGGTCGAGTTGATGTTCTCGAACGCCAGTTGTACACAGTAATCCATGTCGAAGCCACGCTGCGCCTGACGGATCAGGCCCAGGTAGGCGTTGTTGACCAGCACGTGGACGTACGGCAGGTTGAACTGTGCGCCTACCGCCAGCTCTTCGATCATGAACTGGAAGTCGTAGTCACCCGACAGCGCCACAACCTTGCGCTTCGGATCGGCTTTGACCACACCCAGCGCGGCAGGGATGGTCCAGCCCAGCGGGCCGGCCTGGCCGCAGTTGATCCAGTGGCGAGGCTTGTACACATGCAGGAACTGGGCGCCGGCAATCTGCGACAGACCGATGGTGCTGACGTAGCAGGTGTCCTTGCCGAATACCTGGTTCATTTCTTCGTAGACGCGCTGCGGCTTGACCGGCACGTTGTCGAAGTGGGTCTTGCGCTGCAGGCTCGACTTGCGCTCCTGGCACTCTTCGAGCCAGGCCTTGCGGCACTTGAGCTTGCCGGCGGCTTTCCACTCGCGGGCCACTTCCAGGAACACGTCCAGTGCCTTGCCCGCATCGGAAACGATGCCCAGGTCCGGGGTGAACACGCGGCCGATCTGGGTCGGTTCGATGTCGACGTGCACGAACTTGCGGCCTTCGGTGTAGACATCGACGGAACCGGTGTGGCGGTTGGCCCAGCGGTTACCGATACCGAATACCAGGTCGGATTTCAGCAGGGTTGCGTTGCCATAGCGGTGCGAGGTCTGCAGGCCGACCATACCAACCATCTGTGCGTGGTCGTCCGGGATGGTGCCCCAGCCCATCAGGGTCGGGATCACCGGTACGCCGGTCAGTTCGGCGAATTCAACCAGCTTGTCGCTGGCGTCGGCGTTGATGATGCCACCACCGGCTACCAGCAGGGGGCGCTCGGCGTCATTGAGCAGGGCCAGGGCTTTTTCGGCCTGTACGCGAGTGGCGGACGGCTTGTGCACGGGCAGCGGTTCGTAGGCGTCGATGTCGAATTCGATTTCGGCCATCTGCACGTCGAACGGCAGGTCGATCAGCACCGGGCCTGGGCGGCCGGTACGCATTTCATAGAAGGCCTTCTGGAAGGCGTAAGGCACCTGGCCTGGCTCCAGAACGGTGGTCGCCCACTTGGTCACCGGCTTGACGATGTTGGTGATGTCGACAGCCTGGAAGTCTTCCTTGTGCAGGCGGGCACGTGGCGCCTGGCCGGTGATGCACAGAATCGGGATGGAGTCGGCCGAGGCACTGTACAGGCCGGTGACCATGTCGGTGCCGGCAGGGCCGGACGTGCCGATGCACACACCGATGTTGCCCGGGTTGGCGCGGGTGTAGCCCTCGGCCATGTGCGAGGCACCTTCGACGTGACGAGCGAGGACGTGATCGATGCCACCGACTTTCTTCAGGGCCGAATACAACGGGTTGATGGCAGCCCCCGGGATGCCGAACGCGGTATCTACACCTTCACGGCGCATGACCAGAACGGCTGCATCGATTGCTCTCATTTTGCTCATGGTTTGTGCCTCATCGATTTTGTAATTGTATACAACTTGCTTTGCGACAGAGTGTATTCACGCCTGGCGGCTCAGGTCAATGGGTTTTCATCGACTAAGCTGGCTTTCGTCAGAGCGCCCGTGAAAACGAGGGTTTGCGCCATCGCATACGATCGTTTAAAAATATTGTATACAAAAACATCTCTCGTTGTGTTCTATTTGTTCGATCGGTTTTCAACTGCCCTCAGGGCTTCTCACAACAAGAAGAGGACCTTTCCATGAACGTTCTGAACCTGAAAGTCGCCGTCAGCCTGGTGAATGCCGCGCTGGTGGCGGGCCGCAAGATCAATGCCGCGCCGCTGACCGTGGCGGTGCTGGATGCCGGCGGGCACCTGCTGGCGCTGCAGCGCGAGGATGGCGCCAGCCTGATTCGTCCTGAAGTGGCCACTGGCAAGGCCTGGGGCGCGATTGCCCTGGGCAAGGGATCGCGCTTGCTGGCGCTGGATGCGCAGCAGCGGCCGGCTTTTTTTGCCGCGTTGAACGGCATGGGTGAGCGGCCGGTGGTGCCGGCGCCGGGTGGGGTGCTGATTCGTGATCAGGACGGCAAGGTGCTGGGTGCCGTGGGGATCAGCGGCGATACGTCGGATATCGACGAGCAGTGTGCGATCAGTGCGATCGAGGAGGTGGGGTTGCGGGCAGATGCCGGGGTAGCGGCCTAAATCTCTATTGCCTGTTCTGGTCCATTCGCGGGCAAGCCCGCTCCCACAGCGACTCCACTACCTTCAGGCATGTGGTGATCCTGTGGGAGCGGGCTTGCCCGCGAATGGACCTTCGGGATGGTTCAGGCTGCCTCAGGCTCACAACCTTTCAAGACCATACGAATGATGGTTTCGGCTGCCGCGTCATAATCACTGTCGGCCAGCTTGGCCTTGCCGGTCACTGCAGAAATCTGCCAGTCGAAGTCCGCATAGGTCTGGGTCGCCGCCCAGATGCTGAACATCAGGTGGTGTGCGTCCACATGGGCGATCTGCCCGCGGTCGATCCAGCGCTGGATACACTCGATGTTGTGTCGGGCCTGCTCGTTCAACTGCTCTACCTGGTTCGCTGACAGGTGCGGCGCGCCATGCATGATCTCGCTGGCGAACACCTTGGACGCATAAGGCAGATCACGCGAAATGCGAATCTTCGAACGAATGTACGCGCTCAGCACTTCCTTCGGGTCGCCGTCTGCATTGAACGGCGTGGATGCCTGCATGATTGGCGCGATGATGCTTTCCAGGACCTCGCGGTAAAGGTTGTCCTTGGACTTGAAGTAGTAATACACGTTCGGCTTGGGCAGGCCGGCCTTGGCCGCGATATCGCTGGTCTTGGTGGCGGCGAAGCCCTTGTCGGCGAATTCCTCGCTTGCCGCGCGCAGGATCAATTCCTTGTTGCGCTCGCGAATGGTGCTCATGGTCAGGGATCTTCCTCGTGTCTGGCCACCTCTAAGGGGGATCGGGCATGGTAGCACCGGGCTCGACGGGCGCTCAAGGCAGCGACTTTCGGCTAGACTCCGGCACATTCAATTCAGGGGAAACAGGCAAACATGGCAGGAAGCAGTCTACTGGTACTGATCGACGACATCGCCACGCTGCTGGATGACGTCTCGCTAATGACCAAAGTTGCGGCGAAAAAGACTGCGGGTGTGCTGGGTGACGACCTGGCACTGAATGCTCAGCAGGTCACCGGCGTGCGCGCTGATCGCGAGTTGCCGGTGGTGTGGGCGGTGGCCAAAGGCTCGCTGCTGAACAAGGCCATTCTGGTGCCGGCGGCCCTGCTGATCAGCGCCTTCATCCCGTGGGCGGTAACGCCACTGCTGATGCTGGGCGGTGCGTACCTGTGCTTCGAGGGTTTCGAGAAGCTGGCGCACAAGTTCTTGCACAGCAAGGAAGAGGATGATGCACAGCACGAGGCGCGCAAGGAGGCCGTTGCCGATCCCAGCGTTGACCTGGTGGCTTTTGAAAAAGCCAAGATCAAGGGGGCGGTGCGTACCGACTTCATCCTGTCGGCGGAAATCATCGCCATTACCTTGGGTATCGTCGCGGACTCGCCGCTGACCCAGCAGATCATCGTGCTGTCGGGCATTGCGGTGGTCATGACCATTGGTGTGTATGGGTTGGTAGGCGGGATCGTCAAGCTTGACGACCTTGGGCTGTGGATGGCCCGCAAAACCTCCAGGCTGACTCAGGCAGTGGGTAACGGCATCCTGCGGGCGGCGCCGTACATGATGAAAAGCCTGTCGGTGATTGGTACTGCGGCGATGTTCCTGGTTGGCGGTGGGATCCTGGTGCATGGCATCGAGCCGCTGCATCATGCCATCGAGGCGTTCAGCGAAGGGCGTGGCGGGGCGTTGACCGGTGCGTTGCTCAACGGCGGGGTCGGCGTCATCGCAGGTGCTGTGGTGCTGGCGGTGGTAAGCGTTGCGGGGAAATTGTGGCGGGCAGTTCGGCCAGCCAATTGAGGCGTGTGGCCGGGGCTTTGCCCCGGTTCGCGGGTGAACCCGCCCCCCCAGGTATCGCGTTTGCCTTGAACCCGGCGCGGCCCCTGTAGGAGCGGGTTTACCCGCGAATGGGCCGCAGCGCGGCCCCGAGCGATCATTTCAGAAGTGAACCTTGACCAGGAAGCTCATGGTGTTCTGGTCGGTAGTGAAGGCATCGCTGTCCTTGATGCCGTACTTGTTTTTCCAGTAGTCATACTCCACACCCACATACAGCTGTTTCTCACCCAGGTGCAATGCCTTGCCCAGGTCGTACTTGATCTGCGGGTTGAAGTGCAGGTTGGCCTGGTAGGTGCCGCGGCGGTTCTCGTCGTTGTCCACCACCCAGTCCATGAAGCCGTCGATCAGCACGTCGGAATCACCGACCGGAATGGTGTACGACCACACCGGGGTGATCTGCCACACGTTGTCGCCAGCGCGGCTGCCGTCGGTGGTGCGGTTGTAGAAGTTCAGCTGGAAGTAGTCGAAGCCCGGGATGGCCAGGTCGAAGCCTGGGCCGATCAGGTAAGACTCTGTGTCACCTTCGCCAAACTCGTAGGTCATCGCCAGCAGCACGTCCTTGACCGGGCCAAACTCGATCTTCTGATCGAAAATCTTGCCGAACGACAGGCGTGGGCTGATCTCACCGTAGTAGGTGTTCGGGCCGTTGCCGGCGTCTTTCTGGCCCTGGTAGAAAATCTTGTCGACGAAAATGAAGTTGTCTCCGTACTTCCAGCCATCGGCGTGCTCGAAGGTGACGGTTTGCTGAATCGCCGGGTTGACCTTGAAGTTCTTGCCCCACAGGTAGGTCAGGCTGTTGTTCTGCCATTGCAGCAGGTCGCCGCCGAAGGTGGTGCCGCAGGCCAGCAGGCCGCCAGCGAGGATCAGGCTCTTGATAGTACGCATTGCGAGTGTCGCTCCCTTGATTGATCTGTTGTCAGCGCTCGGTGTCGGCGCTTTTTTGTCTTTTGAGTCAGCTTTTTTCGATAGGCCACAGCTGTTTGGCAAGGGTTGGGCCAACTTTTCCGGGTTGGCAAAACCTTCCTGCTCGACTTCGTTCTGAACGGATGAAAAGGGTCTTTCAGGCTGGCAACACGTTGGCCAACCGCCCGAATTCATTGACTGAGCGGTCAGTAAACGCAGGCAGAATCCGTTCTGCCCTGATCGAGGGGGCGCGCAGATTACTGGCTTGCGCGCCGCGCCTCAAGTGCTCCGTCCTGGAGCGGGGTGGATCAAACCTGTGCGTTTGGTCAGCTTGTCAGAAGTGGACCTTGACCAGCGCGCTGGCGACGCTCTGGTTACTGTCCAGGTTGCCGCGGCTGTCAATGCCGTACTTGTCTTTCCAGTAGCTGTATTCAAAGCCAACGTAGAGCTGCTTGGCGCCCAGGTTCAGCGCCTTGCCCAGGTCGTATTTGACCTGCGGGTTGAAGTGCAGGTTGGCGTGATAGGTGCCACGGCGGGTCTGGTCGTTGTCGGTAACCCAGTCCATGTAACCGTCGATCAGAATGTCTGACCGCCCCACGGGGAGGGTGTACGACCAGCCGGGGGTAATCTGCCAGACGTTGTCACCGGGGCGGCTGCCTTCGGTGTTACGCACGTAGAAATTGAGGGTGAAATAGTTGAAGCCGGGGATGTTCAAGTCGAAGCCGGGGCCGATCAGGTAGGCCTCGTTGTCGCCTTCACCGCGCTCGTAGGTCATGGCCAGCAGCACGTCCTTGATCGGACCGAAGGCAAGCTTGCGGTCGAAGATCTTGCCCAATGACAGGCGTGGGCTGAACTCGCCGTAGTAGGTGGTCACACCTTTGCCGGGGTCGGCCTTGCCGTTGTAGAAGATCTTGTCGACGAACATGAAGGTGTCGCCGTACTTCCATTTGTTGGCGTGCTCGAAGGTGATGGTCTGCTGGATATCAGGGTTGACCTTGAAGTCCTTGCCGTACAGGTAGGTCAGGCTTTCGCCGTGCCATTGCAGCCATTCGCCTGCGTGCGAGGGTAGGGTGGCCAGCAGGCTGCTGCCCAACAACAGGGACGTGGTGATGCGCTTCATGTTGTGATTCCCGGACTTATTGTTTTTGTTGGTGTTTTTGGCGCGCAGGCGCCCCGGGCGACCCATTCCGGCGGGTCGACGGCGTAGCGGTTACTGCAGAGGTGAATGAGGGGCGGCAATGCACCGCCCCCCTTGGCTCAATGCTGGTGACAGACGTCGTTGTGCATTGCGCGGTCGGCACCGCCAAGGATGTTGAACAGTACGTTCAACACCAGGGCACTGACCGTGGCCATGGCGATACCGCTGTGGGTGATGGGTTCCATCCACTGTGGCATCTGGGCAAAGAACTCCGGACGCACCACGGGGATCAACCCGAAGCCGACGCTCACGGCAACCAGCAGCTGGTTGCGGCGGTCGCCGATGTCCGCCTCCTGAAGAATCTTGATCCCGGTGGCGGTGACCATGCCGAACATGGCGATGGACGCGCCGCCCAGTACCGCAGGCGGGATAGAGGCAATCAGGAAGGCCGCCTTGGGCAGCAGGCTGAGCAGGATCAGCAGTGCACCGGCCACGATGGTGACATAGCGGCAGCGCACCCCGGTCATCTGCACCAGGCCGATGTTCTGGGCGAACGAGGAGTGGGTGAAGGTGTTGAAGAAGCCCGCAATGAACGACGCACCGGCATCGCACAGCAGGCCGCGACGCAGCATGCCAGGGGTTACTTCACGATCAGTCACCTTGCCCAGGGCCAGGAACATGCCGGTGGACTCGACGAAGATGATCACCACTACCAGGCACATGGACAGGATCGGCGCCAGGCTGAAGGTCGGCATGCCGAAGTGCAGTGGGGTGACCACCTGCAACCACGGTGCTTCATTCAGGCCCGACAGGTCGACCATGCCGATGGAGCCGGCCAGGATGTAGCCAAGGCCCATGCCCACCAGTACCGACACGTTGACCCAGAAACCGCGCATGAAACGGTTGATCAGCAGGATCACGGCCAGTACCAGGCCGGCCACCAGCAGGTAGATCGGCGAGCCGAACGTTTCTGCTTCATGGCCGCCACCGGCCCAGTTGACTGCCACCGGGAACAGCGACAGGCCAATCGAGGTGATCACCGTACCGGTGACCAGCGGTGGGAAGAAGCGGACAACCTTGGACATGAACGGCGCGATCAGCATGCCGAAGAACCCGGCAGCGATGGTCGCGCCGAAGATCCCCTGCAGGCCTACGCCGGGCATGCCGGCCATGGCCACCATGCTACCGACGGCAGCGAAACTGGCACCCATCATCACCGGCATGCGGATGCCCACCGGGCCGATACCGAACGACTGGATGATGGTAGCGACGCCGGCGACCAGCAGGTCGGCGTTGATCAGGAAAGCGACTTCTTCACGGGACAACCCGGCGGCCTGGCCGATGATCAACGGCACGGCGATCGCGCCACCATACATCAGCAGAACGTGTTGCAGGCCAACCAGGATCAGTTGGAACAGGGGCAAGGGTTCGCGCGGCGGCGCAATGGGGATATACGCCTTGCGTGACTCGGACATGCAGCACCTCGAGTTTTGTTTTTATTCTCGGATCCAAGCGGCAGGCTTCATGCCTGCGCGCTCGATGCTTGCTTGTTGCGTAACACATGGAGCTTGAGGCTGGGGTTACCGGCCTCTTCGCGGGCAAGCCCGCTCCTACAAGGGATGTGCAATCCCCCGATTTGCGGGTCAGCCCACCCCTTCAGGGAAAGATGATTCCCTTGGGGGCGGGTTGCCTGGCGAGGTGCTGTCAGTTGACCTGGGCGCCTTTGGCGATCCAGTCCCCGACGAGCTTGCGCTCTTCGGTGGTCATCTGGGTGATGTTGCCCAGCGGCATGATCTGGCTGGCAACCGCTTGCGCCTGAATGCGCGCGGCCTGGGCCTGGATCTGCTGCGGAGTGTCGAACATCACGCCGGCAGGGGCGGTGCTGAACAGTGGGCTGGTCGGCTTGGACGAGTGGCACACGGTGCAGCGTTCCTGGATGACATTGTGGATCTTGTCGAAGTCGCCACCACCGGCCTGGGCAGCGGCCTGGGCCGGTGCCTGCGCAGGTGTTTCGGCAGCCTTGGCGGCGTCCTCGGCGCGCTGCTCGGCAGCCTTGGCGGCGTCCTCGGCGCGCTGCTCGGCAGCGGTCTTGCCGCCTACCGCAGTTGCCGGCAGCGGTTGGTACTCGATCTTCGCTGCGGCTTGCTCAGGGCTTACGGCCATCGGTTTCGGGCCGGTAACGTAAGCCAGGCAGATCATCGCCAGGGCGCCGACGGGCAGGGTCCAGGCGTACTTGTTGCTGTCGTGGCGGGTGTTGAAGTAGTGGCGGATCAGAACCGCGGCTACTGCGATACCGGCCAGGATCAGCCAGTTGTACTGGCTACCGTAGGTGCTCGGGAAATGGTTGCTGATCATGATGAACAGCACCGGCAGGGTGAAGTAGTTGTTGTGACGCGAGCGCAGCAGGCCCTTGGCCGGCAGTACCGGGTCGGGCGTCTGGTTGTTCTCGATCGCCGCCACCAGCTGGCGTTGGGCCGGCATGATGATGCGGAACACGTTACCGACCATGATGGTGCCGATGATCGCGCCGGTGTGCAGGTAGGCGCCACGGCCGCTGAACACCAGGCTGAAGCCCCAGCAGGCTGCGATGATCAGCACGAACAGAACACCACCGAGCAGCGCTGGCTTCTTGCCCAGGGGCGAGTCGCACAGGAAGTCGTAGATGAACCAGCCCGCGATCAGCGAACCGATACCGATGGCCACGCCTTCGGCACCGCTCAGGGTGCTGCCAGGTGCCAGCAGGTACAGGGTCGGGTTCCAGTAGAACACCACGCACAGCAGGGCGATACCGGACATCCAGGTGAAGTAGGCTTCCCATTTGAACCAGTGCAGGTTCTCGGGCATTTTCGGGGGGGCGAGCTTGTATTTCTCCAGGTGGTAGATACCACCGCCGTGAATCGCCCAGAGATCACCCGACAACCCATCGCGCGGGTTGCTTCGGTTCAGGTGGTTCTCCAGCCAGACGAAGTAGAACGATGCACCGATCCAGGCGACGCCGGTGATCATGTGAACCCAGCGAATGCTCAGGTTCAGCCATTCGTGAAGGTGTGCTTCCACAGTATGTACCTCTGCCAGTCACCGAGAAGATGACTGACCTTTTCTTATTGGTGGGGATTGAGGATCAGCATCTGTTCCTCGGTGAAGTAATGCTCATCGCAGTTGTTGCCAGAACCACTGCGATCAACCACCAGGAAATCATCCCGCTTTTCGATCGTCAGCACCGGGTGGTGCCAGACGCCGCGATGGTAATTAACGCCCTGCCTGCCATTACTGCGGAAGGCTCGGACCAAGCCTGATACAGGTGCATCGCCAACGGGCGCGACCACGATCAGAAAGGGGTTGCCGAGCAGCGGGATGAAAGCCTGGCTGCCCAGCGGATGGCGTTCCAGCATGCGCACGGTCAGCGGCATGTCCTGCGCGTCGGCGCGGAAGATGCTGATGATCGCCTTGTCTTCAGGCTCGGCGGTTTCGACCGTGGCGAGCTTGTGAAAGCGCATGGTCGAGCCGTTGTTGATCATGAAGTGGTCGCTGCCGTCGGTTTCGATCACGTCTCCGAACTGGGCGAAGGCTTCTTTGGTCAAGGGCTCGATCATCAGGGTGCGCATGCGGTTATCTCTTCTATTGTTCGTTTTCTGAATAAGGTTCGGCTGTTGCTTACAGCTGCAGCAGGCGGAACAGGGCGATCTGGTTGATCTGCGTCAGGGCTTCCTTGAATTCGGCATCGGCATCGTTGTGGATGCGCTTTTCAAAGGCGGCGAGAATCTGGTGCCGGTTGCTGCCCTTCACTGCCATGATGAACGGGAACTGGAACTTGGCTTTGTAGGCATCATTCAGCTCGGTGAAGCGGGCGAACTCCTCGGCGGTGCACTGGTGAATGCCGGCGCCGGCCTGTTCGTTGGTGCTCGATTCTGTCAGCTCGCCCTGGATGGCTGCCTTGCCGGCCAGGTCCGGGTGAGCGTTGATCAGCGCCAGCTGGTCGGCGTGGTTGGCGCTGAGCAGGATGTCGCTCATGCGCTGGTGCAGCGCCTCGATCTCGTCCAGCTCGCCCAGTTGGCCCAGGTCGTAGGCTTTTTCGGCAACCCACGGCGAGTGCTCGTAGATGTCGGCGAAGGCCTTGACGAAGGTGTCACGGTCCAGGGCGGATGGTTTGAGGGTATTGAAGGCGGTCATCAGGCGTTCTCTTTCTTGTACGGGTGGGTGGTGTGCCAGTGGCGGGCGATATCCACGCGACGGGCGAACCAGACCTGGTCATGACTTTTTGCGTAATCGACGAAGCGCTTGAGTGCTGCCAGGCGCGCCGGGCGACCGACCAGGCGGCAGTGCAGGCCGATGGAAAGCATTTTCGGTGCGTCGGCGCCTTCGGCGTACAGCACATCAAAGGCATCTTTCAGGTACTGGAAGAACTGCTCGCCGCAGTTGAAGCCCTGTACCTGGGTGAAGCGCATGTCGTTGGTGTCCAGGGTGTAGGGGATCACCAGGTGCGGCTTGCCAGTGGGGTTGTTTGGCTCCCAGTAGGGCAGGTCGTCGTCGTAGGTGTCGCTGTCATAGAGGAAACCACCTTCCTCCATCACCAGGCGGCGGGTGTTCGGGCCGGTTCGGCCGGTGTACCAGCCCAGCGGGCGTTCGCCAGTGAGTTCGGTGAGGATACGGATGGCTTCGAGCATGTGCTCGCGCTCCTGGGCCTCGTCCATGTTCTGGTAGTCGATCCAGCGGTAGCCGTGGCTGCAGATCTCGTGGCCGGCTTCGACCATGGCGCGGATCACGTCGGGGTGGCGCTGGGCGGCCATGGCCACGGCGAAGATGGTGAGTGGTACGCCGCTGTCCTTGAACAGCTTCAGCAGGCGCCATACACCGGCACGGCTGCCGTATTCATACAGCGACTCCATGCTCATGTTGCGCTGGCCCTGCAGTGGTTGGGCAGCGACCATCTCGGACAGGAAGGCTTCGGATTCCTTGTCACCGTGCAGGATGTTGCGTTCGCCACCTTCCTCGTAGTTGAGGACGAAAGACAGCGCGATGCGGGCGTTGCCCGGCCATTGCGGGTGAGGAGGGTTGTTGCCGTAACCGATCAGGTCGCGAGGGTAATCAGCGCTCACTGCAGTCTTCCTTCTTGTGCGTTAGTGCGGGGGGTGGGCGGGCCGCGTCGGTATGTCGCACCACCGGATGGGCTGATTGTATACAACTTCTGAAATCTTTTGTAAGCCTGTTTTTCCGCATTTCTTCCCTTTTGTCGCCTGACAGCGACTTGGAAATACAGTGCAAGAAACCTGCCTGATTGGTCAGCTAATAAAGTTGGCATCGTTATGGTGCGCGTATTTGCGACCGATGGGTCGTTTATGGGCATCAAAGGGAGGGTGCGACAGGGGAGATCAAAAAATTGTGTACAATTCATGGGTAGAATGTCTTAATAACGTCATTCCCGCCTGCCGCAGGCGCTAAGCTGGTGCGATGGCTGAGTATTTTTTGCCCACAGATTGAACAAGAGGCGACACGCAATGGGACGTTTGACCACACACGTACTGGATGCCGCGCATGGCTGCCCGGGTAGCTCGATCAAGGTCGAGCTGTACCGCGTCGAAGGCCAGCAGCTGGAGCTGGTGAACACCGCCCTGACCAATAGCGATGGCCGCGTCGATGCGCCGCTGTTGCAGGGGGACGATTACCGCACTGGCGTTTACCAGTTGCAGTTCAGCGCTGGGGATTACTACCGCGCCCGTGGCGTGCAACTGCCGGCCCAGGCGTTTCTGGATGTTGTTGTGCTGCGCTTTGGCATCGACGAGTCGCAGGAGCATTACCACGTGCCGCTGCTGATTTCGCCGTACAGCTATTCGACCTATCGTGGAAGCTAGTTGGTCGCTAGAAGAATCTTCGTAGGTCCTTTGGCCCGCTCTCACACTGGCGGGCTTTTTTTCGTCTGCTGTTTTTTGCGTTGCCTGTGCCGGCCTCTTCGCGGGTGAACCCGCTCCTACGGCGGGCTGTGTCCAACTGTCCACCACCGTGGTAGGAGCGGGTTTACCCGCGAATACGGTGGCGGCAGCAACGGTGAACGGCGGGTGGAGATTGGCCAGCAGGGCCGGCCTCTTCGCGGGTAAACCCGCTCCTACGGGCGACCGCGAAGGCCTTTCAAATGTTGAGCAAGGGCGCCATATCGCGGCGTACCAACAAGGCGGTCGCGCGCGTCCCTCGCGGGCATTGATGGCCCGAAACAAGCATAGGAGCGACGCGATGCGCCGCGGGGCGGCGCTCGGTCGAAAACACTGGAAATCTAAAGCCAGACACCCTTGATCAGAGGAACACGAACTTGGCGATGAAGATCGCGCACAGCACCCACAGGCTGGCCGAGATTTCCTTGTACTTGCCGGTACCCGCCTTCAAGGCCACATAGCTGATGAAGCCCAGGGCAATACCATCGGCGACCGAGAACGTCAGCGGCATCATGATCACCGTGACGATCGCCGGAATGCTGTCGGTGGCCTCATCCCAATGGATGTGCGCCATGCTACCCATCATCAGCATTGCAACGTAGATCAGTGCACCTGCTGTCGCATAGGCAGGAATCATCCCGGCCAGCGGCGCGAAGAACATCGCGGCGATGAACAGCAGGCCTACCACCACAGCCGTCAGGCCAGTTCGGCCACCTGCAGCAACCCCCGCAGCACTCTCCACATAGCTGGTCACCGGCGGTACACCTACCACCGCACCGAACACACTCGAGGCACTGTCAGCCTTCAACGCCTTCGACAGGTTCTCGATACGCCCGTCCGGCGCCACCAGGTTGGCCCGTTGCGCGACGCCCATCAGGGTGCCGGCAGTGTCGAACATGTGCACGAAGAGGAACGCCAGCACCACGCTGATCATGCTGACGTTGAACACGCCAGCCACGTCCATGGCCATCCAGGTGGGCGCCAGGCTCGGCGGCATCGACATCACCCCGCCAAACTTGACCAGGCCCAGGCCCCAGCCTGCGACTGTGACACCGATGATGCTGATCAGGATCGCACCGAAGACCCGCTTGTAGCTGAGGATGGCGATCAGCAGGAAGCACACGGCTGCCAGCAGTGGCCCCGGTTCATGCAGCGAGCCCAGCTTGATCAGGGTGGCAGGGCTGTCGACGATGATGCCTGCGGTCTTAAGGCCGATCAGCCCGAGAAACAATCCGACGCCGGCCCCCATGGCATGGCGCAGGCTGACCGGGATGCTGTTGAGCAGCCATTCGCGCACTTTCGACAAGGTCAGGAACATGAACAGCACGCCCGAGACGAATACCGCCCCCAGCGCCGTTTCCCAGTTGTAGCCCATGGTGCCGACAACGGTGTAGGTAAAGAAGGCATTGAGCCCCATGCCCGGCGCCAGGCCCACCGGCCAGTTGGCGTACAGGCCCATCAGCAGGCAGCCCAGCGCGGCGGCGATGCAGGTGGCGACGAAAGCGGCACCATGGTCGATGCCGGCGTCGGCCATGATGTTGGGGTTGACGAAGATGATGTAGGCCATGGTGATGAAGGTGGTCACCCCAGCGATCATTTCGGTTCTGACGGTACTGCCGTGTTGCTTGAGTTTGAAAATCCGCTCCAGCCAGCTCGTTTCGAGCGGTGGGGCGAGATCCAGCGTAGGGGCTTCGGATTTGCGGCTTTCCACAGCGGGTACTCCTCAAGTCTTTCTTGTTGTTATGGAGCCAGTTTCCTGCGCAATGCACTTGGCGGCTCCGCGAGGGAAGGCAGACGTCTGACCGGTTTGTTGACTCAAGGGTCAAGAAGTCGCTCGATGGATTATGCTTTTGTGTACAAAGAAAGCAAATAATGTTTTATGTTTTGTATGCGCAATGTGTCGTACAACGGCTATATAGGTAAAACGCCCCCTGCGGAATCGCCTCAGCCTGTGTACAATGGCGCCATACTTTCTCTTCGTGCCTCGAGAGCCCATGAACGAACAGCTGCAACCTCTGAAAAAACCTGCACGAGTCGGCAAGGCCGGCCGCAGCGGTACCCAGGACGACATCGTCTACGCGCATATTTTCGAGGCGATCCTCGAGCAGCGTCTGGCTCCGGGCACCAAGTTGAGCGAGGAAGCGCTGGGCGAGATCTTTGGCGTCAGCCGCACCATCATCCGCCGCGCCTTGTCGCGCCTGGCCCACGAAAGCGTGGTGTTGCTGCGGCCCAACCGCGGCGCGGTGGTGGCCAGCCCGACCGTGGAAGAGGCGCGCCAGGTGTTCTTCTCGCGGCGCATGGTCGAACGCGCCATCACCGAGCTGGCGGTGCAGCATGCTACCCTCGACCAGCTCAACGAGCTGCGGCAGATGGTGCGTGAGGAGCGCGACAGCTTCTCGCGCGGTGACCGGGGTGCCGGCATCCGCCTTTCCGGTGAGTTCCACCTCAAGCTGGCCGAAGCGGCGGGCAATGCACCGCTGGTAAGTTTCCAGCGCAGCCTGGTCTCGCAGACTTCGCTGATCATTGCCCAGTACGAAAGCGGCAACCGCTCGCACTGCTCTTACGATGAGCACATGCAGCTTATCGATGCCATCGAGGCGCGCGATGCCGAGCAGGCCGTGAGCCTGATGATGCATCACATGGACCACATCGACAGCAAGCTGAACCTGGACGAGGAGAGCGCCTCGGACGATTTGCATGCGGTGTTCTCGCACCTGTTGAAAAAGCCGAAGGTTTCCATCAAGGGTTGATCGTTTGCCGGTGTGATCGAGGGGCTGCAAGGCAGCCCCCAGGCAC
This sequence comes from Pseudomonas sp. zjy_15, assembly GCF_043101865.1. Taxonomy (NCBI): domain Bacteria; kingdom Pseudomonadati; phylum Pseudomonadota; class Gammaproteobacteria; order Pseudomonadales; family Pseudomonadaceae; genus Pseudomonas; species Pseudomonas sp. zjy_15. Next base: position 30,463 of record NZ_JBICII010000019.1, on the reverse strand, counting down.
TACTGGCCATAACCCAAAGGTCTGCTAAATTCTTGTGAGCAAACCTTCATCAAGCAGTTGGGCTTGCGCATTCGTTGCGTTCAACTTCTTGAGGAACGGATTCATGAGCATGTCCCTGGGTAAACGCATGGGGGCCGAACTGATCGGCACCTTCTGGCTGGTCCTTGGTGGCTGTGGCAGTGCGGTACTCGCAGCCAGTTCCCCTCTCGGCATCGGTGTACTCGGTGTCGCCTTCGCCTTCGGCCTCACTGTACTGACCATGGCTTTCGCGATTGGCCATATCTCTGGTTGCCATCTAAACCCTGCCGTGTCGTTCGGGCTGGTGGTAGGCGGGCGCTTCCCGGCCAAAGAGCTGCTGCCTTATGTGATCGCTCAGGTCATCGGTGCCATCCTGGCGGCCGGGGTGATCTACCTCATCGCCAGCGGCAAGGCCGGTTTCGAGCTGTCTTCGGGGTTGGCTTCAAACGGCTACGCCGACCACTCGCCCGGTGGCTACACGCTGGGCGCCGGCTTCATCAGTGAAGTGGTGATGACCGCCATGTTCCTGGTGGTGATCATGGGGGCGACCGACGCCCGCGCACCGGCCGGTTTTGCACCCATCGCCATCGGCCTGGCCCTTACCCTGATCCACCTGATCTCGATCCCGATCACCAATACCTCGGTCAACCCCGCGCGTAGCACGGGGCCGGCCTTGTTCGTCGGGGGCTGGGCCCTGCAGCAGCTGTGGCTGTTCTGGGTGGCGCCGCTGATCGGGGCTGCAATCGGCGGCGCGCTGTATCGGGGTTTGGCGAAAGAACCTTAGCGCTGGTGCACGCAGCGCCCGGCGGCGTAGGTTTCACGCACGGTACGGTCATCGCCCAGGGTGGTGAGCACGAACAAGGTTTCTTCGATGCTGTTGGACTGCTGGATGCGGTAGTCCAGCAGTGGCGTGGCCTTGTAGTCCAGCACCACGAAGTCGGCATCGTTGCCCGGGCGCAGGCTGCCGATACGGTCGTCCAGGCGTAGCGCGCGAGCGCCGCCGAGGGTGGCCAGGTACAGCGATTTGTACGGGTGCAGGCGCGCGCCTTGCAGCTGCATCACCTTGTATGCCTCGTTCAGGGTGTTAAGCAGAGAGAAGCTGGTGCCGGCGCCAACGTCGGTGCCCAGGCCCACGTTGACCTTGAACCGCTCGGCCTGGGGCAGGTTGAACAGGCCGCTGCCGAGGAACAGGTTGGAGGTGGGGCAGAAGGCCACGGCCGAGCCGGTTTCGGCCAGGCGTTGGCACTCTTCGTCGCACAGGTGCACGCCGTGGGCAAACACTGAGCGTTCGCCCAGCAGCTCGAAGTGATCGTAGACGTCCAGATAACCCTTCTGCTCGGGGAACAGCGACTTGACCCAGTCGATTTCCTTGAGGTTTTCCGACAGGTGCGTGTGCATGTACACGCCCGGGTGCTCCTTGAGCAATTGGCCGGCCAGGGTCAATTGTTCCGGCGTACTGGTTGGGGCGAAGCGCGGGGTCACGGCATAGTGCAGGCGGCCTTTGCCGTGCCAGCGCTCGATCAGTGCCTTGCTTTCGGCATAGCCGGACTCGGCGGTGTCGGTCAGGTAGTCTGGGGCATTGCGGTCCATCATCACTTTGCCGGCGATCAGGCGCAGGTCCAGGCGCTCGGCTTCTTCGAACAGGGCGTTGACCGACTCCGGGTGCACGCTGCCGAATACCAGCGCAGTGGTGGTGCCGTTACGCAGCAGTTCCTTGAGGAAGATCTTCGCCACCTGGTCGGCGTGGTCTTTGTCGGCGAACTGCTTTTCGCAGGGGAAGGTGTAGGTGTTGAGCCAGTCCAGCAACTGCTCGCCGTAGGAACCGATCATGCCGGTCTGCGGGAAGTGGATGTGGGTATCGATGAAGCCCGGGGTGATCAACGCGTCCTGGTAGTGCTCGACCGGGATGCCGGCATCCAGCGTCGGCAGCAGTTCACTGGCGTGCCCAACGGCGCTGATGCGGCCATCGTCGACCACCAGCAGGCCGTCTTCGTAGTATTCATGGGAAGCCTCCAGGCCCACCTCGGCCGGGTCGGCAATGCTGTGCAGGATGGCGGCACGGTAGGCTTTGCGGGTAACGGTCATAACACACTCGTCAAATGGCTTGGCTGCGCCGGGAGGGCGGCAGCAATTGGGCAATGGGGCCGGCATTGGCGGCAGCGTCGTGCTGGCCGAAGCAGGCGTTGTAAGTGGCAATGATTTCACCGGCGATAGACACGGCGATCTCGATGGGCAGCTTGCCCTTGACCTCGGCCAGGCCCATGGGGCAGCGCATGCGTGCCATGACGGCCTCGTCGAAACCTCGCTCGCGCAGGCGGTGCTCGAACTTGACCCGCTTGGTCTTCGAGCCGATCAGGCCGAACCAGGTGAAATCGTTGCGCTTGAGAATGGCGGCGGTCAGTTCCAGGTCGAGCTGGTGGTTGTGGGTCATGACGATGCAGTAGCTGCCGGGCGGCAGGTCCGCGACTTCGTCGACCGGTTCCTCACTGACGACCTTGGTCACCCCTTTGGGGATGAGTTCGGGGAATTCCTGTTCACGCGAGTCGATCCAGCGCACCCGGCAGGGGAGCGCGGCGAGCAAGGGTACCAGAGCCCTGCCGACATGGCCCGCGCCGAACACGGCGATCTGCGCCTGCACAGCGGCCATCGGCTCGAACAGCAGCACGGTGGCGCCGCCGCAACACTGGCCCAGGCTGGCGCCGAGGCTGAAGCGCTCCAGGTGCGGGGTGGTGCGCTGCTCTTCGAGCATTTGTCGGGCGATGTGCAAGGCTTTGTATTCGAGGTGCCCGCCGCCGATGGTGTCGAACAGGCCGCTGGCGCTGACCACCATCTTTGAGCCGGCATTGCGCGGTGTCGAGCCGCGTTCCTCGATGATGGTCACCAGCACGCAGGCTTCGCCACGTGACTGGTGGTCGGCGAGGGCGTTGATCCATTGGTGCATGATGCAACCTCTCTAAGCCATGCTGCCGACCCTGGTAGGAGCGGGTTTACCCGCGAATGTAGCGATGAAGCTGATATCGCATTCGCGGGTAAACCCGCTCCTACAAGGGCCTTGCGTTGTCAGGGGGTGATGGTTTCCAGTTCCCGTTCGCGCGACTGTGTTTCAGCCACTGCCTTGCGCATCTGCTCGCAGCCCCACAGCACCCGCTCCGGCGTAGCTGGTGCATCCACCTGCGGCTGCACGCGGTAATCAGCCAGGCTGGCCACGGCATCCTTGATTGCACACCAGGCAGCGATGCCGAGCATGAACGGGGGCTCGCCCACGGCCTTGGAGTGGAATACGGTGTCTTCCGGGTTCTTGCGGTTCTCCACCAGTTTCACCCGCAAGTCCAGTGGCATGTCGGCCACGGCCGGGATCTTGTAGCTGGCCGGGCCGTTGGTCATCAGCTTGCCTTTGGCGTTCCACACCAGCTCTTCGGTAGTCAGCCAGCCCATGCCCTGGATGAAACCGCCCTCTACCTGGCCGATGTCGATCGCAGGGTTCAGCGAATCGCCCACGTCGTGCAGGATGTCGGCGCGCAACATCTTGTATTCGCCGGTCAGCGTATCGACGATCACTTCGACGCAGGCTGCGCCAAAGGCGAAGTAGTAGAACGGCCGGCCGCGGGCCTGGCTGCGGTCGTAGAAGATCTTCGGTGTGCGGTAGAACCCGGTGCTGGACAGCGACACCTGAGCGAAGTAAGCCTGCTGCACCAGTTGCTCGAAGCTGACGATCTGGTCGCGCACGCGCACATGGCCGTTGCGGAATTCGACGTCTTCCTCGGTCACCTGATAGTGCCGTGCGGCAAACTCGGTCAGGCGGCGCTTGAGGATTTCAGCCGCGTTCTGCGCCGCCTTGCCGTTCAGGTCGGCGCCGCTGGACGCAGCCGTAGGCGAGGTGTTAGGCACCTTGTCGGTGTTGGTGGCGGTGATCTGGATGCGGCTGAAATCCACCTGGAAGATCTGCGCCACCACCTGGGCTACCTTGGTGTTCAGGCCCTGACCCATCTCGGTGCCGCCGTGGTTCAGGTGGATGCTGCCGTCTGTATAGATGTGGATCAGCGCACCGGCCTGGTTGAGGAAGGTGGCGGTGAACGAAATGCCGAACTTGACCGGAGTCAGCGCCAGGCCTTTCTTCAGGATCGGGCTGTTGGCGTTGAAGCGGCGGATCGACTCGCGGCGTTCGGCGTAGTCGCTGCTGGCTTCCAGCTCGGCGGTCATCTCCTCGAGCATGTTGTGCTCGACGGTCTGGTAGTAGTGGGTGACGTTGCGTTCGGTCTTGCCGTAATAGTTGGCCTTGCGCACGGCCAGCGGGTCACGGCCCAGATGACGGGCGATATGGTCCATCACCTGCTCGATGGCGACCATGCCCTGTGGGCCGCCAAAGCCGCGGTAGGCGGTGTTGGAGGCGGTGTTGGTCTTGCAGCGGTGGCCGTGGACGGTGGCATCGCCCAGGTAGTAAGCGTTGTCGGAGTGGAACATGGCGCGGTCGACGATCGAGCCGGACAGGTCGGGCGAATAGCCGCAGTTGCCGGCCAGGTCGAAATTGATGCCGTGCAGCCGGCCGTTGTCGTCGAAGCCCACGTCATACTCGACGTAGAACGGGTGGCGCTTGCCGGTCATGGTCATGTCTTCGACCCGCGGCAGGCGCATCTTGGTTGGCTGGCCGGTCAGGCGCGCAACTACCGCGCACAGGCATGCCGGGCTGGCGGCCTGGGTTTCCTTGCCGCCAAAACCGCCACCCATGCGGCGCATGTCCAGCACCACCTTGTTCATCGGTACGTCGAGCACTTCGGCGACCAGTTTCTGCACTTCGGTGGGGTTCTGCGTGGAGCAGTAGACGATCATGCCGCCGTCTTCGGTAGGCATTACCGAGGAAATCTGCGTTTCCAGGTAAAAGTGCTCCTGGCCGCCGATGTGCAGGGTGCCTTGAATGCGGTGCGGGGCGCTGGCCAGGGCGGCAGCCGAATCGCCGCGCTGATGGGTGTGGCTATCGAGCACGAAGTGCTTCTTGCGCAGCGCCTCGACCACGTCCAGCACCGGTTCCAGGTCTTCGTACTCGACGATGGCGGCCATGGCCGCTTTACGTGCGGTTTCAAGATCGCGGGCAGCGACAGCGAGCACCGGCTGGCCGAAGAACTCGACCTTGTCGATGGCCAGCAGCGGGTCGCCGGCCACCACCGGGCCGATGTCCTTCAGGCCGGGGATGTCTTCGTGGGTGATGGCAATGCGCACGCCCTCGAAGGCGTAGCACGGCGTGGTATCGATGCGCAGGATACGCGCATGGGCGCGGTCGGCGGTGCGGGCATAGACGTGCAACTGGTTGGGGAATTCCAGGCGGTCGTCGATGTACACCGCCTCGCCGGACACATGCTTGTCGGCGCTGTCGTGCTTGACGCTGCGGCCCACCCCGGTGGTCAGGTCCTGGCTGAACAGTTCGGCCATCTCGGCCTGGCTTTTGGCTACGTGATGGTTAGACATAAGCGGTCACCCGGGTTTCGATGTGCGGTGTTTGCTGTTCGATGAAATACTTGCGCAGCAGGTTCTGCGCGGTCAGCAGGCGGTATTCCTTGCTGGCGCGGAAGTCGCTTAGCGGGGTGAAGTCCTCGGCCATTGCCTGGCAGGCGCGCTCGATGGCAGCCTGGTCCCATGGCTTGCCACGTAGCGCCGCCTCACAGGCGCGGGCGCGTTTGGGGATCGCCGCCATGCCGCCGAAGGCGATGCGTACCCCGCTGACTACGCCGTCTTCGATGCTGAGGTTGAACGCCCCGCACACGGCGGAGATGTCATCGTCCAGGCGCTTGGACACTTTATAGGCGCGGAACGCCCAGTCGCTGGTGGCGCGCGGCACAATGATCTTCTCGATGAACTCGCTGTCCTGTCGGGCGGTGATGCGGTAATCGATGAAGTAGTCTTCCAGTGGCATCACCCGCTGACGCTCGCCCTGGCGCAGAACGACCTGCGCATCCAGCGCGATCAGCAAGGGTGGCGAGTCGCCAATCGGCGAGGCGTTGCCGATGTTGCCGCCGAGGGTGCCCTGGTTGCGGATCTGCAGCGAGGCGAAGCGGTGAAGCAGTGCCCCGAAGTCAGGGTACTCTTCGTTCAGCGCGGTGTAGCAGTCAGTCAGCGGCGTGGCGGCGCCGATTTCCAGGTGGCTGGCGGTTTTCTCGATGCGCTTGAGCTCCGCCACATGGCCGACGTAGATCATCACTGGCAGGGTCTTGTGGAACTGGGTGACTTCCAGCGCCAGGTCGGTCCCCCCCGCGAGCAGGCGCGCTTCAGGGTGCGAGCTGTACAGGTCGGCCAGGTCGGAGACGGTCAGCGGCACCAGGCAGCGCTTGTCGCCGCTGTTCAGCTCGCCGGTCTGGGTCGGGGCAATGGCCTTGAGGCGGCTGATGGTTTGCGCCTGCTGGCTATCGAACTGGTCGCGGCAGGGCTGGCGGCAGCTCTGCTCGGCAGCGTCGAGGATCGGTCGGTAACCGGTGCAGCGGCACAGGTTGCCAGCCAGGGCTTCCTGGGCCTGGTGCAGGTCGGGGCCGCTGCTGTTCTTTTGCAGGGCAAACAGTGACATGACGAAGCCGGGCGTGCAGAAGCCGCATTGCGATCCGTGGCAGTCTGCCATCGCTTGTTGAACGCTGTGCAGTTGGCCCTGTTGTTTGAGACCCTCGACGCTGATCAGTTGCTTGCCGTGCAGCGACGACACAAAGGTCAGGCACGAATTGAGGCTGCGGTAGCGCAGGCTGTCGTTGCCTTGGTCGTCCTGGCTCAGTTCGCCGACCACCACGGTGCACGCACCGCAGTCTCCACTGGCGCAGCCCTCCTTGGTGCCGGTTTTGCCCAGGTGCTCGCGCAGGTACTGCAGCACCGTCATGTTTGGGTCCAGGGCGTGCTCACTACGCAGCTCCTGGTTGACGAGAAACTGGATCACGGGGATGGCCTCGCAATGGTTTTATTGTTGTTGGGCGGACTCTAAGCAAGACCTGTCTAGCAGGTCAATATTTTTCTGACCCAAAGGTCAAGAAAATGCACATGTCCATGCCCAGCCGAACACACTGCCTCTATTCCAAGCATAGATCGCGCCGGGCGCGTGGCTGTCTGACAGGTCAAATAAACCACCTGGCCCCTCTGCGCGACTACCGCCCAAGTACGCTACAATTCGCCCCTTGTGCCCAGTTCAATGATTTTGAAGGAAAACCATGACGTTCAAGGCCCCGGACAGCCTCTCCGAGCAGATTGCCGATTACCTGGCCGAACGCATCATCCGCGGCGAGCTGGCACCAGGCGAACGTATCCAGGAGCAGAAGGTTACCCAGGCGCTCAACGTCAGCCGCGGCTCGGTGCGCGAGGCATTGCTGATCCTCGAACGCCGCCATCTGGTGGCGATCCTGCCGCGCCGGGGCGCCCATGTGACGCAGCTGGACGAGCGCAGCGTTCGCAGCCTGTGCTCACTGATGGGCGAGTTCTACATCCTGCTGGGCAATGCGGTTGCGCAAAAATGGCGCACCGAAGCCGACCTGCGCCCGTTTCTGGAGATCCAGCAGCGGCTGCAGCGTGCCCATGACCAGCTCGACATCAAGACCTTCGTCGCCGACAGTTTTGCGGTCATGCGTGCGGCCTATCCATTCGCCGACAACCCGTTCCTGCAGGAAACCGTGGAAAACCTGCAGCCGGCCATGAGCCGTGCCTATTACCTGTCGCTGGACCAGCGCCAGGCCAACATGAGCGACTATCTCGACCTGTTCGCCCGCCTGCTCGAAGCCGTGGTCTCGCGTGACCTGCCACGCATTCGCGAGGTGCTCACCGCCTATGGCCAGCGCAGCTGCGAACTGGTGCTGGCGGCACTGGCCAGAGGCTGACCGATGCGCCTGAAGTGCATTCGCCTGGCCGGGTTCAAGTCGTTCGTCGACCCGACCACGGTCAACTTCCCCAGCAACATGGCGGCCGTGGTCGGTCCAAACGGCTGCGGCAAGTCCAATATCATCGACGCGGTGCGTTGGGTGATGGGCGAGAGTTCGGCTAAGAACCTGCGCGGCGAGTCGATGACCGACGTCATCTTCAACGGCTCCAGTGGTCGCAAGCCGGTCAGCCAGGCCAGTATCGAGCTGGTGTTCGACAACAGCGAAACCACCCTGGTCGGCGAGTATGCCGCCTACGCCGAGATTTCGATCCGCCGCAAGGTTACCCGCGACGGGCAGAACAGCTACTACCTCAACGGTACCAAGTGCCGCCGGCGTGACATAACCGATATCTTCCTCGGGACGGGGCTGGGGCCGCGCAGCTACTCGATCATAGAGCAGGGCATGATCTCCAAGCTGATCGAGGCCAAGCCCGAGGAACTGCGCAACTTCATCGAGGAAGCGGCTGGCATTTCCAAATACAAGGAACGCCGCCGTGAAACCGAGAACCGCATCCGCCGCACCCAGGAAAACCTGGCGCGTCTGACCGACCTGCGCGAAGAGCTCGAACGCCAGCTGGAGCGTCTGCATCGCCAGGCCCAGGCCGCCGAGAAGTACCGTGAATACAAGGCTCAGGAGCGCCAGATGAAAGCGCGCCTGTCTGCCTTGCGCTGGCGAGACCTGGACGAACAAGTACGCCAGCGCGAATCGGTGATCGGCGATCAGGGCGTTTCTCACGAGGCGCTGGTGGCCGAGCAGCGCAATGCCGATGCCAGCATCGAACGCCTGCGTGATGGTCATCACGAACTGTCCGAACGTTTCAACCAGGTGCAGGGCCGTTTCTACTCGGTTGCCGGTGACATCGCCCGGGTCGAGCAGAGCATCCAGCACGGCCAGCAGCGCCTGCGGCAGTTGCAGGACGACTTCAAGGAAGCCGAGCGCACACGCCTGGAAACCGAATCGCACCTGGGCCACGACCGTACCTTGCTGGCGACCCTGGGCGAAGAGCTGGCCATGCTCGAACCCGAGCAGGAAATGACCCTGGCGGCTGCCGAGGAAGCCGCGGCCGCGCTTGAAGAGGCCGAACTGGGCATGCACGGCTGGCAGGAGCAGTGGGACAGCTTCAACAGCCGTTCCGCCGAACCGCGCCGCCAGGCCGAAGTGCAGCAGGCGCGCCTGCAGCAACTGGAAACCAGCCTTGAGCGCCAGGCCGAGCGCCAGCGCAAGTTGGTCGAGGAGCGCGAGCAACTGGGCAGCGACCCGCAGGATGCCGCCATGCTCGAACAGGCCGAGCAGTTGGCCAGCAGCGAAATGCTGCTGGAAGAACTGCAGCTCTGCGAAGAGCAGGTGATCGAGCGCCTGGAAAACGCACGCGAGCAACTGCAGCAGGCCACCCAGGCGCAACAGCAGGCACAGGGCGACCTGCAGCGCCTGGGCGGGCGCCTGGCCTCGCTTGAAGCCTTGCAGCAGGCCGCCCTGGAGCCGGGCGCAGGTGCTGCGCAATGGCTGCACGGCCAAGGGTTGGAGCAACAGCCGCGGCTGGCCGAAGGCTTGCGGGTGGAGCCGGGGTGGGAGCTGGCGGTAGAGACCGTGCTTGGCGCCGATCTGCAGGCTGTGCTGGTGGAGGATTTCAACGACCTCGATTTTGCCGGCCTGGAACAGGGTGAGCTGCGCTTGCTGCTGGCCGTCGGCGCGGGGGTGACGTTGACCGGCAGCTTGCTGGAGAAGGTCGAGGGCCGTATCGACCTGGCGCCCTGGCTGGGCCAGGTAAGGCCTGTGGAAGACCTGGCTCAGGCACTGGAGCAGCGCGGGTCGCTCGGCGAAGGGCAGAGCCTGGTCAGTCGCGATGGCTATTGGGTCGGCCGGCACTTCCTGCGGGTGCGCCGGGGTGGCGAGGCCGAAGGCGGCGTGCTGGCGCGTGGCCAGGAAATCGAACGCCTGGGCCAGGAACAACTGGTACAGGAAGCGGCGCTGGAACAGCTCGATCAACAGTTGCAGGCCCTGCGTGAGCAGCAACTGGACCTGGAGGAGCAGCGCGAACAGTTGCGCCGCCGTACACAGGATGAAAACCGCCTGCACGGCGAGCTGAAGGCCAGTCTTTCGGCCAGCCGCGCGCGCGCCGAGCAGGTCGAGTTGCGCCGCCGCCGCCTGCATGAAGAGCTGGGCGAGCTGGAAGAGCAGCGCGCCCTGGAACACGAGCAACTGGGCGAAGCCCGCCTGCTGCTGCAAGAGGCTCTGGAGCTCATGGCCCAGGACACCGAGCAGCGCGAACAGTTGATGGCCCGCCGCGACACCCTGCGCGAAAGCCTTGACCGGGTGCGTCAGGAGGCCCGTCAGCACAAGGACCACGCTCACCAGTTGGCGGTACGCCTGGGTTCGCTGCGTGCCCAGTACGATTCTACCCGCCAGGCTCTGGAGCGTCTGGAGCTGCAAGCTGCACGCCTGACCGAGCGCCAGGAACAACTGAGCCTGAACCTGGAGGAGGGTGAGGCCCCGCAGGAAGAGCTACGCCTGAAGCTGGAGGAGCTGCTGGAGCGGCGCATGAGCGTCGACGAGGAAATGCGCCTGGCTCGCCTGCACATGGACGAAGCCGACCGCGAACTGCGCGATGCCGAAAAGCGCCGCACCCAGGCCGAACAGCAGGCGCAGTTGCTGCGCGGTCAACTGGAGCAACTGCGCCTGGAGTGCCAGGGCCTGGATGTGCGGCGCAAGACCCTGCAAGAGCAGTTGCTGGCTGACGGCTATGACCTGCAAGGCGTGCTCGCCACCCTGGAAGCCGAGGCCAGCGAGCAGGGTACCGAACAGGAACTGGAGCAGCTTGAAGCGCGCATCCAGCGCCTGGGCGCGATCAACCTGGCGGCCATTGAAGAGTACGAGCAGCAGTCCGAGCGCAAACGTTACCTGGACGCCCAGGACGCTGACCTGGTCGAAGCGCTGGAGACCCTCGAAAACGTCATCCGCAAGATCGACAAGGAAACCCGCAACCGCTTCAAGGATACCTTTGATCAGATAAATGCCGGATTGCAGGCACTTTTCCCAAAAGTTTTCGGTGGTGGCAGCGCTTATCTGGAACTGACGGGCGAAGATCTACTCGATACAGGGGTGACGATCATGGCGCGACCACCGGGCAAGAAGAACAGCACCATCCATTTGCTGTCCGGCGGCGAGAAGGCACTGACCGCTTTGGCGCTGGTGTTTGCCATCTTCAAGTTGAACCCCGCACCGTTCTGCATGCTCGACGAGGTCGATGCGCCGCTGGACGATGCCAACGTCGGGCGCTACGCGCGTCTGGTCAAGGAAATGAGTGAAAGCGTGCAGTTCATCTACATCACGCATAACAAGATTGCGATGGAGATGGCGGATCAATTGATGGGGGTGACCATGCATGAACCGGGTTGTTCACGCCTTGTTGCAGTTGATGTGGAGGCGGCCATGGCCATGGTCGACGCTTGATGCGCGACGATAGGGGCACATTCTGTAGCGAAATGCCCCCGCCATGTGCGACAGACGGTGTAAAGTTGTCTTTGGTCGTGCTAGCTTAATGTCACTCGTTTTTTGCGTGGGTAAAACGCCTGTCAGAACATAGAGTTGGCGCCACGTGTTAAAGGGCTTTGAACCCTTTGTTTTCAAGCATATTTTTATAGAGGCACGGGATTACATGGAAATCGGTCTGCGCGAGTGGCTGATCGTCATCGGCATCATTGTTATTGCCGGGATACTTTTCGACGGCTGGCGCCGCATGCGCGGCGGCAAAGGCAAGTTGAAATTCCGTCTGGATCGCAGTTATTCCAACCTGCCGGACGAAGAGGGTGGCAGTGCCGAGGTGCTCGGCCCGTCGCGAGTGCTCGATACCCACAAGGAGCCTGAGCTGGACGAAAGCGACCTGCCGTCGCTCAGCGCGTCTGCGCGTGATCGCGAGCGCGAGCCCAAGCCGGTCAAGGCCAGCAAGCGCGGCAAGCGTGCCAGTGCGGCTGCCGATGTGCAGCAGGGTGACCTGAACCTGAGCGCCGAGCAGCGTGAGCCCGACCTGTTTGCCGACAGCGATGACGACTTTGCCGCCGACAACAACCGTGGCAGCGGCGCAGCGCCTGCCAGCAGCAGCGTCAAGGAGTTGCCACCCGCTGAAGAGGTGCTGGTCATCAGCGTGATCTCCCGTGACGAGGGAGGCTTCAAGGGCCCGGCGCTGCTGCAGAACATCCTGGAAAGCGGCTTGCGCTTCGGCGAAATGGACATCTTCCACCGTCACGAGAGCATGGCCGGTCACGGCGAGGTGCTGTTCTCGATGGCCAACGCAGTCAAGCCTGGCGTGTTCGACCTGGACGACATCGATCACTTCAGCACCCGCGCGGTGAGCTTCTTCCTCGGCTTGCCGGGCCCACGTCATCCGAAACAGGCTTTCGACGTGATGGTTGCCGCGGCGCGCAAGCTGGCCCACGAACTGAACGGTGAGCTCAAGGACGACCAGCGCAGCGTGCTGACCGCCCAGACCATCGAGCACTATCGCCAGCGTATCGTCGAGTTCGAGCGCCGTGCGCTGACCCAGAAGCGCTGACAGATCCAGACGAAAGAGCAGCCTGAGGGCGTGCTGGCCGGTTCGGGTATCGTCGTTGCCTGTGCCGGCCTCTTCGCGGGTAAACCCGCTCCTACAGGTACATCACCACCCTGGAGGTATGTGGTGCCCTTGTAGGAGCGGGTTTACCCGCGAAGAGGCCGGCACAGTCAATAGACACCTGGAACCCCACGCACACCCCAAGCTGCTCTTTTGCTTTGCAAGAGAAGACAAATCCCATGACCGCCGAAACCCGTATCCTCGAACTGCGTGCCGAGCTCGACCAGCACAACTATCGCTACTACGTGCTCGACGATCCCAGCGTGCCCGATGCCGAATACGACCGCCTGTTCAACGAGCTCAAGGCGCTGGAAGCCGAACACCCTCACCTGGTAACCCCTGACTCGCCCACCCAGCGTGTAGGTGGAGCTGCCCTGGCGGCGTTCAGCCAGGTGCGCCACGAAGTGCCCATGCTCAGCCTGGGCAACGCCTTCGAAGAAGCCGACCTGCGTGAGTTCGGCCGTCGCGTGGTAGAAGGCCTCGATCAGCCTGGCGCGGTCGACTACAGTTGCGAACCCAAGCTCGATGGCCTGGCCGTGAGCCTGCTGTACCGCGACGGGCAGTTGGTGCAGGGCGCCACCCGTGGCGACGGCACCACTGGCGAAGACATCAGCGCCAACGTACGCACCGTGCGCAACATCCCGCTCAAGTTGCAGGGTAAGGGCTGGCCGGCAGTGCTGGAGGTGCGCGGCGAGGTGTACATGAGCAAGGCCGGTTTCGACCGGCTCAATGCCGCCCAGGCCGAGGCCGGTGGCAAGACCTTCGCCAACCCGCGCAACGCTGCCGCTGGCAGCCTGCGCCAGCTGGATTCGAAAATTACCGCCAGCCGCCCGCTGGAGTTCTGCTGCTATGGCGTCGGCCAGGTGTCCGAGAGTATCGGCGACAGCCACATCGGCATCCTCGAGCAACTCAAAGTCTGGGGCCTGCCGATCAGCCGCGAGCTCAAGCATGCGGCCGGCATCGAAGAATGCCTGGCCTACTACCGCGACATTGGCGAGCGCCGTAACAGCCTGCCGTATGAGATCGACGGTGTAGTGTTCAAGGTCAACAGCCTGGCCGCCCAGCGCGAGCTGGGCTTCCGCGCCCGTGAGCCACGTTGGGCGATTGCCCACAAGTTCCCGGCCATGGAAGAGCTGACCGAGGTGCTGGACGTCGAGTTTCAGGTTGGCCGTACGGGGGCGGTAACGCCTGTGGCGCGCCTGCGGCCGGTCAAGGTGGCCGGTGTGACCGTGTCCAACGCCACCCTGCACAACATGGACGAAATCGCCCGCCTTGGCCTGCGCATTGGCGACACGGTGATCATTCGCCGGGCCGGCGACGTGATCCCGCAGGTGATGCAGGTGGTGCTGGAGCGTCGTCCGCAAGACGCCCGCCCGGTAGGCGTACCAAGCGAGTGCCCGGTGTGTGGTTCGCAGGTCGAGCGTACCCAGCTGGTAAAGCGCAGCAAAGGCAAGGCAACCACCAGCGAAGGCGCAGTGTACCGCTGTGTTGGTCGCCTGGCCTGTGGCGCCCAGCTCAAGCAGGCGATCATTCACTATGTATCGCGCCGTGCCATGGACATCGACGGCCTGGGCGAGAAGAGCGTCGAGCAGTTGGTGGATGAAGGCCTGATCGGCTCACCGGCTGACCTGTACAAGCTGCAGTTCGAGCAGATCGTCGGCCTTGAAGGCTTCGCCGAGGTGTCCAGCAAGAAGTTGCTCGATGCCATTGAAGCCAGCAAGCGCCCGAGCCTGGCGCGCTTCATCTACGCCCTGGGCATTCCTGATGTAGGCGAAGAGACCGCCAAGGTGCTGGCCCGCTCGCTGGGTAGCCTGGCCCGCGTGCAGCAGGCGCTGCCGCAGGTGCTCACCTACCTGCCGGACATCGGCCTGGAGGTTGCCTACGAGATCCACAACTTCTTTGAAGACGAGCACAACCAGAAGGTTATCCAGCAACTGCTCGACAGCGGTATGCAGTTGCAGGACGAAGGCGAGCTGGCTGCCGAGTTCGCTGCCAGCACCACCTTGGCCGGGATGATCGCCAAGCTCGACATCGCCTCCGTCGGCCCGACCGGTGCCGAAAAGTTGGTGGCCAAGCTCGACAGCCTGGACAAGATCATCGCCGCCGACGGCATTGACCTGCGGCAGGCCCTGGCGGCCAAGCAGGCTGACGCGGTGCGCGAGTTCTTCAAGGACGAAGCGAACCAGAAGCTGGCGCGGGACATCGAGGCACAGCTGCTGGCGTTCGGCATGCACTGGGGCTGTGAGAAGAAGGTAGCCGAAGGCTTGCCGCTGGCCGGGCAGACTTGGGTCTTGACCGGGACGCTAGAGCGTATGAGCCGGGACATTGCCAAGGACAAATTGGAAAGCCTGGGGGCCAAGGTAGCCGGTTCCGTTTCTGGCAAGACCCACTGCGTGGTGGCAGGGCCTGGGGCAGGCTCCAAACTGGCCAAGGCTGCTGAGCTGGGTGTGAAGGTGCTGGACGAAGATGCCTTCGTTACCTTCCTGGCTGAGCAGGGCATAGCGGTCTAGGCATCCGCGGCCCCTGTGGGAGCGGGCGTGCCCGCGAACACCGGCGTAGCCGGTGCCATCCATCGCGGCGCCTGCTTCGCGGGCAAGCCCGCTCCCACAGGGACGGTGCTGCTTGCGACATTCAAGCGGTGCCTGTGGGGAGGGTTTACCCGCGAGAGGCCCGTCCATGCCGTCTCGACTCTGACAAGTCATTGAGAAATGATGACTTTTTCTCGCCCCGGAGGTTGTATCTGCTCGCAAGACCGGTACAATGGCGCCACTCGCTGCTCAGCGAGGCATGTAGTGGTGGCCCCATCGGTCCCCCCGCATTGATTACCCGTTAACCTGGTCAGGCCCGGAAGGGAGCAGCCATAGCGGGAACATCGAGTGCCGGGGTGTGGCTGGTGGGGCCGCCTCCATTTTCGGGGTCGGAAAACCTCAATCTATAACGAACGCTTTCGTTCTTTCCTGCTTTTCGCCCAGTGCTCCCGCCGCCGACAGCTTCATCAGCCGCTGAAATTTCGGGCATGCCAGATGATCTTTCTCAGGGCATTGCGCTGCATGGCGCAACCCCTTGCTCATGGCCTGCAAGCGCCTGATCCGCGCGTCAAGCTCGTCTGCCTTGGTATTCAGCTTCTGCCGGTCGACCTGCAGGTCCACCAGCATCGCCCCCACTTCATCCAGCGAAAACCCTGCAGCCTGCCCCAGGGCGATCAGCGCCAGCCTGTCCGCCACATCGGCTGCAAACTGTCGTCGCTGGCCGCGCCCTGCCAGGGACTTGAGCAAGCCTTTCTTCTCGTAGTAGCGGAGTGTCGATGCAGGTACGCCTGTGCGTTTGGCGACGTCGGCAATGTCCATTTCGGGCCCTTGACTTGAAGTTGACTTCAACTTCTATGCTGCGGGGCATGGGTAATGACCGTCAACTTTCGAGGGCTTGTTCAATGACGTTTACTTCAATGTTTTTAGCTGCGTTGCCGATTGGCATCGGTGCCACAGTAGTGATGGACCTGTGGGGCCTGCTGCTGAGGCGGTTGGGTGTGGCAACGCTGAACTTTGCCATGGTCGGGCGTTGGGCGGGGCACTTGCTAGGCGGGCGTGTTTCGCACCAAGCGATTGCCAAAGCGGAACCGGTGCGAAACGAGTTGGCGTGGGGATGGGTGATTCACTGCGCCACCGGCGTGCTTTTCGCGATGCTGCTGCTTGTGATCGTAGGGGAGGGCTGGTTGCGATCGCCTACTCTTTTACCTGCGGTAGTTGTGGGTGTGGGTACAGTCATGGCGCCGCTGTGCTTCATGCAGCCGGCCATGGGGGCAGGGTTCTTTGCGTCCAGAACGCCGACACCTGCGCGGAACTGTTTGAAGAGCCTGGCCACGCATTTTGTGTTTGGTGTGGGGTTGTTCTTGAGTGCGTATTTACGGGCTTTGGTGTGAAGACAGGGATCCCGATTACAGTAAGCACATGATCAGAGTGCCCACTTTTAAGATAGGTCTGATAACAGTCTAGGAAAGCCCCTACGCGTCAGGCAGGCATAGCGAATTATCCTACGTGTTCCGTCGACTCCCGTCTGATTGTCCCGGTCAACCTCGCCCACTAGGCTTTCGCGGTCGCTGTCAGTTCAGCGATCGGGTGTGGAAGCCTGGGTGGCACATGGGACAGTTGTCATTTATGGCGGCTGTGCGCGGGAGGTATTCATACCTGCCGGGTCTACCGTGTGCCTGGTCTTCCACCCCGCGTACAGTTGCCACCCTAATGCGTGGAAGCAGAAGGGGACAACACAGCCAACACGGAGCTGTCATGAAAAAACTGGTCCCCGATCCGCCCCACGTCTTCGATCTTCCCCAAGGCAAATCCCTTTCCCGCGCGATCAGCGAAGGCATCGTCCCGATGGAGTTCGCGTTGATGAATGTGTCCCACTACCTGATGTTCGCCTACAGCGATAGCCGGCGGGCGCTTGAGCGTATTCAGGACGTAGAAACCAGGCAGTTGTTGGAGCATGGGTTGCGGGCCATGCAGATTGCCTGGGGGCAGGCGGATGCTGTCAGCGTGGCGTTTGAACGTAAAGGCCGGTGACGTTGAGTTTGTGATAGAGATTGTGAGTGTGCCGCACAACGCTGTGGGAGCGGGCGTGCCCGCGAAGAATATAGCGCGGTGGATGGCACGGGCTTCGCCCGTGTTCGCGGGCAAGCCCGCTCCCACAGGGATGGACTGCCCCCAAGAAGTTGGACACCAATCCAACCCTTGGGAGCAGTCCAGGGATAGCGCCAGCTTTTAGAAATTGAGCAAGACAGTTGCTCCCACAGTGCGCAAGCGTTCGCGAAATGAGCAGTGCCGTTAGTTGCGCTGGCTGTGTGCCGGCATTTTGCTGGGTATTTCGGGTCGGGCCACAGACATACTGTCCGGGTCACCCGTCCCTCCATACCGCCGCACAATTCGCTCGATCTCCCCTGACTGCTTCATTCTTACCAGCGCCCGCAACAGCCCTTGTGTCGGTATCGCCGGATCGTTGCGCACCATGCACCCCAAATCCTGTTCGTCCAGCACCGCCAGTGTTTGCAGCTGCTGCTCCGCTGGCAATCCCTGGTTGAACCACTGCAACGACAACTGGTTGCTCACCGCATGGCGGTACCGGCCTGCCTGCAGCTTTTGCAGCACCAGCAACTGGCTGCGGCTGTCCTCACGGTGCAGTTGGCCGTTGTCCAGCAGTGGTTGCAGGGTTGAATAGGTGTAGCCCAGCACCGTGCCGATCGCCTGGGGTGGCAGTCGCTCCGGGGGTGTCGGGGTGCTGTCGCCAGCGCGGCCAACCAGCACGTCGCGCTGATGAATCAGCGGGATACTCCACACAAAATCCCTTGGACGGTCGTTGAGCCATTGGGTACTCACGTAGCAACGGACATCTATGTCGCCGCTGCTCATCGCCTCCTCCAGACGCAGGCGGGCCATGACGTGAAACTCGGGGCGAACGCCCACCTCCCTGGCAACGGCTTGCATCAGGTCGTGAAGCAATCCCTCCACTGGCTGATCGTCTTCGATGCGCACCAGCGGCATGCTCCAGCTCTCGGCTACGGAAAAGCGTAGCACCGGCTGGTCAGCCAGGCTGTGGGTAGACCACAGCAGTAACAGGGCCAGCAGACTTCGCAAAGGCAATCCTCCCTGGACAATGCGTCATTCCAAGCTTAGACGACTCGCGCAGGGTGCAATTTTGCCCCCGCTCCGCTAGCATTAGCGATCTTCCGCTCGATCAGGCTACGATGGTTTTTCGATGAGTTATCAGGTTCTTGCACGAAAATGGCGTCCGCGCTCGTTCCGCGAAATGGTCGGCCAGACCCATGTGCTCAAGGCCTTGATCAATGCCTTGGACAACCAGCGCCTGCACCATGCCTACCTGTTCACCGGTACCCGCGGCGTGGGCAAGACGACCATCGCCCGTATCATCGCCAAGTGCCTGAACTGCGAAACCGGCATCACCTCCACGCCCTGTGGCACCTGTTCGGTGTGCCGTGAAATCGACGAAGGCCGCTTCGTCGACCTGATCGAGATCGACGCCGCCAGCCGCACCAAGGTCGAGGACACCCGCGAACTGCTCGATAACGTGCAGTACGCCCCCAGCCGTGGGCGCTTCAAGGTCTACCTGATCGACGAAGTGCACATGCTCTCGACCCACTCGTTCAACGCCTTGCTCAAGACGCTGGAAGAGCCGCCGCCCTACGTCAAGTTCATCCTCGCCACCACCGACCCGCAGAAGCTGCCGGCCACCATCCTGTCGCGCTGCCTGCAGTTCTCGTTGAAGAACATGAGCCCGGAGCGGGTGGTGGAGCACCTCAGCCATGTACTGGCCGCCGAGAACGTGCCGTTCGAGGAAGATGCCCTGTGGCTGCTGGGCCGTGCGGCCGATGGCTCCATGCGTGATGCCATGAGCCTGACCGATCAGGCCATTGCTTTTGGTGAAGGCAAGGTACTGGCCGCCGATGTGCGTGCCATGTTGGGTAGCCTCGACCATGGCCAGGTGTATGGTGTCTTGCAGGCACTGCTCGAAGGCGATGCCAGGGCTTTGCTGGAGGCCGTGCGTAACCTGGCCGAGCAAGGGCCGGACTGGTCGGGTGTTCTGGCCGAAATGCTCAATGTGCTGCACCGTGTAGCCATTGCCCAGGCGCTGCCCGACGCGGTAGACAACGGCCAGGGTGATCGCGAGCGGGTGTTGGCACTGGCTTCGGCGCTGCCGGCCGAGGATGTGCAGTTCTATTATCAGATGGGCCTGATTGGCCGCCGTGACCTGCCCCTTGCGCCGGACCCGCGCGGCGGCTTCGAGATGGTGCTGCTGCGCATGCTGGCGTTCCGCCCGGCCGACACGGACGACGCGCCGAAGCCGGTGCTAAAGCCAGTGGGGATCAGCCAGGCCACAGCTGATCCTGCAGCGCAGGTGGCAGCCCCGGCGTCGGTCGCGCTTTCATCGCCTGTCGCCGCCGTGCCGGCGGAGCCGGTAGCGCAAGTGCCGCAGCTGGAGGTGCCTGCCCCCGCGACGGCTGACCATGAGCCGGAGGCCGAGCCAGACGTTGAGCTGAAGGCCGAAGCCGAGGCCATCTCCGTACCTGAGCCTGTCGCCGAAGTGGTCGACCTGCCGTGGGAAGAACCTGCAGTTGCACCTGCGCCTTTAGCGGCTGAACCTGCGCCTGCCCCGGCTCCTGCGCCCGAGCCTGTTGCCCCGGTGGCGCCCGCACAGGCTACCCCAGCGCACGACGAGCCGCCCTTCGACCCGTCCGCCTACGCTGCCGTGGGGATGGACCGCGACGATGAGCCACCGCTGGACGAAGACTATTACGGCGGCGAAATCGATCCGGCAGGTTTCAGCTACCTGGACGAGTTGGCCGAACATGTTCAGGAAGACGTCTCCAAACCGGCTGCCGAACCGTTGCCGGCAGCCAAACCGGCTACCGGCCTGGCCCTGCAATGGCTGGAATTATTCCCACAGTTGCCTGTGTCCGGGATGACAGGCAACATCGCGGCAAACTGTACGCTGATTGCCGCCGAGGGCGACGACTGGTTGCTGCATCTGGACCCGGGCCAGGGGGCGCTGTTCAACGCCACCCAGCAGCGGCGCCTGAACGAAGCGCTCAACCAGCACCTGGGGCGCACGCTGAACCTGCGCATCGAGCTGATCCTGCCAGAGCAGGAAACCCCGGCTCAGGCGGCGGCACGCAAGCGAGCCGAGCGCCAGCAGGACGCCGTCGCGTCGATCGAGCAGGATCCGTTGATCCAGCAGATGATCAAGTTGTTCGGCGCCAAGGTGCGGCAGGATACTATTGAGCCTGTAGAAGCCCTGGCCAGTCAGGGCCAGTAACGGATAACCATGCGGCCGGCCCGGTGCCGGGCCGCATCACATGACCCAATCGAGGTATACCCCATGATGAAAGGTGGCATGGCCGGCCTGATGAAGCAGGCCCAGCAGATGCAGGAAAAAATGCAGAAGATGCAGGAAGAACTGGCCAACGCCGAAGTCACTGGCCAGTCCGGTGGCGGCCTGGTGAGCGTGGTGATGACCGGTCGTCACGACGTCAAGCGCGTCAGCATCGACCAGAGCCTGATGTCGACTGATGAAGACGACAAGGAAGTACTGGAAGACCTTATTGCCGCTGCGCTGAACGACGCAGTGCGCAAGGTTGAGCAAAGCAGCCAGGAAAAGATGGGCGGCATGACCGCCGGCATGCAGCTGCCGCCAGGCTTCAAGATGCCGTTCTAAGGCATTGAGGTACTCAAAAACGCCGCTGATATCAGCGGCGTTTTTTTGCGTAGATTTCACCCAACTGCGGTCTGCTTTTTTATGTCGGGTGCAACTGTTGTGCTCGAACTTTGAAATTTTGCACGATCACTGTGGGAGCGGGCATGCCCGCGAACACGGGCGAAGCCCGTGCCATCCACTGTGCAGCCTGCTTCGCGGGCATGCCCGCTCCCACAGTGATCACACTAGCTTTCCAGTTTTGTGCAAGGCAGTTGCTTCTATCATAAAACTGCAGGCCGCGTAGACTTGGGGTGACCTGATTTGACGCCACCGCCCCCGCTGGGTATAAACCGCCTCTTATTGAATTGTCAGGCCTTTCCCATGAGCTTCAGCCCCCTCATCCGCCAACTGATCGATGGCCTGCGCATCTTGCCAGGCGTTGGCCAGAAAACCGCCCAGCGCATGGCCCTGCAACTGCTCGAGCGCGACCGCAGCGGTGGGCTGCGCCTGGCTCAGGCCTTGACCCAGGCCATGGAAGGGGTAGGGCATTGCCGCCAGTGTCGCACCCTCACCGAGCAGGAGCTGTGCCCGCAGTGTGCCGACCCGCGCCGTGACGACACACAGCTGTGCGTGGTCGAGGGGCCGACCGATGTGTATGCGGTGGAGCAGACTGGCTACCGTGGCCGTTACTTCGTGCTCAAGGGGCACCTGTCGCCGCTGGATGGCCTGGGGCCTGAGGCGATCGGTATTCCGCAGCTGATGGCGCGGATCGAAGAGCAGGGCACTTTTACCGAGGTGATCCTGGCGACCAACCCGACGGTGGAGGGGGAGGCGACGGCGCATTACATTGCCCAGTTGCTGAGCGAGAAGGGCTTGGTGGCGTCTCGCATTGCCCATGGTGTGCCGCTGGGCGGTGAGCTGGAGATGGTGGACGGCGGTACCTTGGCCCATGCCTTTGCAGGGCGCCGGCCCATTTCGCTCTGATTCATTGGGGCCGCTTGGCGGCCCATTCACGGGTAAACCCGCGCCTACAAAACATACGCGGCCTTTGTAGGAGCGGGTTTACCCGCGAATGGGCTGCAAAGCAGCCCCAAAAGCCCACTCAGTACTCGCTGAGGGAAAACTCGGTCAGGCAGAAGGTAGGCACCCCGGCCGCCTGCAACCGACGCGAGCCGTCCAGTTCCGGCAGGTCGATGATCGCCGCCGCCTCGAACACCTGCGCCCCGGTACGACGTACCAGGTTGGCCGCCGCCAGCAGCGTGCCGCCAGTAGCAATCAGGTCATCGAAGATCAACACCGAATCGCCTTCACACAGACTGTCGGCATGCACTTCCAGGAAGGCCTCGCCGTACTCGGTCTGGTAACCCTCGCTCAGCACGTCAGCCGGCAGCTTGCCCTGCTTGCGGAACAGGATCAGCGGCTTGTTCAACTGGTGGGCAATGATCGAGCCGATCAGGAAGCCCCGCGCGTCCATGGCGCCGATGTGGCTGAATTCCGCCTCGACATAGCGCTCGATGAACTGGTCGGCCACATAGCGCAGCCCGCGTGGCGACTGGAATAACGGGGTAATGTCGCGGAAGATCACACCCGGTTTGGGGAAGTCCACTACCGGGCGGATCAGGGCTTTGAGGTCGAAGGCGTCGCTGTGCATTGTTGCGGGTATCCTGGGAAAACGAATGCCCAAGTATACCCGCTAAAGACTGGCCTCAGGCCTCGATTGCACCACCGGCCAGCGCGCACAGCTGGATCGGGTCGAGGATGTGCACTTCCTTGCCCTCGGCGCGCAGCAGGCCGTTCTGCTGGAAGCGGGTGAACACCCGCGACACGGTTTCTACCGCCAGGCCAAGGTAGTTGCCGATTTCGTTGCGCGACATGCTCAGGCGGAACTGATTGGCCGAATAGCCGCGAGCGCGGAAGCGCGCCGACAGATTGACCAGGAAGGTGGCAATGCGCTCGTCGGCGGTCTTTTTCGACAGCAGCAGCATCATTTGCTGGTCGTCGCGGATTTCGCGGCTCATTACCCGCATCAGCTGGCGACGTAGCTGTGGCAGTTGCACCGACAGCTCGTCCAGCCGCTCGAAGGGGATTTCACACACCGAAGTGGTTTCCTGAGCCTGGGCCGATACCGGGTAGGCCTCGGTATCCATGCCCGACAGGCCGACCAGCTCGCTGGGCAGGTGAAAGCCCGTGATCTGCTCTTCGCCGCTGTCGCTGAGGCTGAAGGTTTTCAGGGCCCCGGACCGTACTGCGTAGACCGAGCCAAAACTGTCACCCTGGCGGAACAGAAACTCGCCTTTCTTGAGCGGCCGCCCGCGTTTGACGATTTCATCCAGTGCGTCCATGTCTTCCAGGTTCAGCGAAAGAGGCAGGCACAGGGGGGCCAGGCTGCAATCCTTGCAATGGGCCTGGTTGTGTGGGCGCAGTTTGACTGGCTCGGACATTTGAATCGATCCTTGTGGGAAAGCACACATAAGTCGTAAGGGTAACTCACGACACAGGGTGTAGGCCAGTGTGCGCGATGATGGTGCGCGCTGGCGAAACCCCGGCAGCTGGCCTGCCGGGAGTCCTTGTGTGCTGATAGTGTGCCTGACAAGGAAGCTTGTCCATGCGGTGAACGCCTTGTTTTTCAGATCACTCGCGAGAAGCGCTGGCGGTTGTGCATCGTCAGGTAGGCGTCGAACACCATGCATACCGAGCGCGCCAGCAGCCGGCCGGCGGGCAGGATGCGAATGCCCTTGTCGTCCAGGCTGATCAGGCCGTCGCGCTGCAAGGTCAGCAGCTCGGGCCAGAGGTCGTTGAAGTAACCGCGAAAATCCAGGGTGAAAGCCTGTTCGATGGGTTCGAAATCCAGCTCGAAATGGCAGATCAGTTGCTGGATCACCGCCCGGCGTATGCGATCGTCGTGGTTGCACAGCAAGCCGCGCTGGGTGGCCAGTTGGGCGTTGGACAGGCTGTCCTGATAGGTGCTGAGGTCACTGCTGTTCTGGCAGTACAGGTCGCCGATCTGGCTGATCGCCGACACGCCCAGGCCAATCAGGTCGCAATGCCCGTGGGTGGTGTAGCCCTGGAAGTTGCGCTGCAAGGTGCCTTCTTCCTGGGCAATGGCCAGTTCGTCGTCGGGCAGGGCGAAATGGTCCATGCCGATGTAGCGGTAACCGGCGGCGGTCAGTTGGTCGATGGTGGCGTGCAGCATCTCCAGCTTGGCGGCGGCGCTGGGCAGGTCGTTGCTGTCGATGCGCCGTTGCGGCATGAAGCGCTCTGGAAGGTGGGCATAGTTGAACACCGACAGGCGGTCGGGCTGCAGGCGGATCACCTCTTCGACGGTGCGGGCGAAGCCTTCCGGGGTTTGCTTGGGCAGGCCGTAGATCAGGTCGAGGTTGACCGAGCGAAACTGTAGTGTGCGGGCAGCCTCGATCAGGGTGCGGGTCTGCTCCAGGCTCTGCAGGCGGTTGATCGCCCGCTGCACGGCCGGGTCGAGGTCCTGCACGCCCAGGCTGACGCGGTTGAAGCCCAATTCGCGAAGCAGGCCCATGGTCGACCAGTCGGCTTCGCGGGGGTCGATCTCGATGCCGTAGTCGCCGGAATCGTCGTCCAGCAGGTGGAAGTGCTGGCGCAGGGTGGCCATCAGCTGGCGCAGTTCCACATGGCTGAGGAAGGTTGGTGTGCCGCCGCCAAAATGCAGCTGTTCCACACGTTGTTTAGGGTCCAGGTGGCAGGCGATCAACTGGATTTCCTGCTCCAGGCGCTGCAGGTAGGGCGCGGCGCGCGCGCGGTCCTTGGTGATGACCTTGTTGCAGGCGCAGTAGTAGCAGATGTTGGCGCAGAACGGCACATGCACGTACAGCGACAGCGGGCGCACGGCCCGTCGGCTCTCGCGCAGGGCGTTGAGCAGGTCGAACGAACCCACCTCGCTGTGCAGTTGCACGGCGGTTGGGTAAGAGGTGTAGCGTGGCCCGGCGAGATCGTAGCGGCGGATCAGGTCGGTATCCCAACGTAGTTCGTCGAGCATGAGGGTAGTCCCCGGAAAGAGCAGCAGTGCACCGGAGTCTATGGCCGTCTGTAGGAAACTGTGTTGATTTGTATCAAGGGCATTGGGTCCGCAGAGCGGCCCCGTCAATGCCCCATCAGCCAGTGCTGGTGTGGGCCTGGCAGGGTCCAGACACCGAACAGCATCACCAGCACACCGCCCGCCACACGCACGCTGCGTCGTCGCAACAGGGCGTTTACCCGTTCGGCAGCCAGCCCGGTTGCCAGCAACACTGGCCAGGTGCCCACCCCGAACGCCAGCATCAACGCTGCGCTGTAGCCGGCATTGCCCTGGCTGGCCGCCCACAGCAGGGTGCTGTACACCAGCCCGCACGGCAGCCAGCCCCATAGGGCGCCCAGCAGCAATGCCCGGGGCAGGCTGGACACCGGCAGCAAGCGCGACGTCAGCGGCTGGATATGCCGCCACAACCCGCGGCCAAGCGCCTCGATGCGGGTCAGCCCGCTCCACCAGCCGGCCAGGTACAGGCCCATGGCAATCAGCAGCAGCGCCGCAGCCACCCGCAGCGCCAGCGCTGCCGGGCTGCTGGCCACGGCCCAGCCTGCCAGGCCCAGCAGCAGGCCGGCGCAGGCATAACTGAGAACGCGCCCGAGGTTGTAGGCCAGCAGCAGGCGCAGGCGCCTGCCACGTTGTTCGGGCGGTATTGCCAGGGTCAGGGCCCCCATCAGGCCGCCACACATGCCCAGGCAGTGGCCGCCACCCAGCAGGCCAAGGACCAGCGCCGAGCCAAGGGGAAGCAGGTCAGGCACGTGGAGGTGGTTCCTTGTCGGTGTCGGTTGGGGCGTCGTCGGGCTTCACGGCCGCCTGGTGGCGCGGGTCCTGATCGTCGAACAGGATGCTGTGGGCGGGGCCTTCAAGGTCGTCGTACTGGCCGCTGTCTACCGCCCAGAAGAAGATGTACACGGCCACGCCGACCAGCAGCAGGGCTGCCGGAATCATGACATAGAGGGCGGGCATGGCGACTTCCTCCCGGATAAAGGGGCTTCGTGGGGCAGCGGGCCCAAGGCCACTGGCATACGGGTCAGGCGCAGGGCATTGAGCACCACGATCAGCGAGCTGACCGACATGCCGATGGCGGCCCACACCGGCGTGATCCAGCCGAGCGCGGCAAACGGCAACATCAGGCCATTATACAGGGTCGCCCACAGCAGGTTCTCGAGGATGTTGCGCCGCGTTCGACGGGCCAGGTCGAAGGCCTGCACCAGCGCTTGCAGGCGGTTGGACAGCAGTACGGCATCGGCGCTGGTCTTGGCAAGGTCGGTGGCGCTACCCATGGCGATGCTGATGTCGGCAGCGGCCAGCACCGGCACATCGTTGACACCGTCGCCAAGCATCAGCACCTTGCGCCCCTGCGCCTGCAGGGCTTTCAGCCGGTCAAGCTTGTCGTCTGGCCGCAGGCCGCCAATGGCCTGGTCGATGCCCAGTTGTGCGGCCACTTCGGCAACCATCGGCGAGCTGTCGCCCGACAGCAGCAGCGTGCGCCAGCCACGTGCCTTGCAGGCAGCGAGCAGGGCAGGGGCATCGTCGCGCAGACGGTCGTCCAGGCCAAACCAGGCCAATGGCCCCTGGCGGTCGCCCAGCAGCAGCCATTGGCCGCGAGGCTCCGGCACGGCGGGGATCTGCGCGCCGCTCAAGGCGCAGACGAAGGTGGCCTGACCAATGCGCAGGCGCTGCCCGTCCACCAGCCCTTCCAGGCCCAGGCCAGGTACGGTCTGCACATCATCGGCAGGCGTGGCGGTACGGCCGAAGGCACGGGCGATGGGGTGTTCGGAGCGGTTTTCCAACGCGGCGGCAAGGGCCAGGCAGCGGTCGGCTGCCTGGTTGCCGAGCGGGCGAATGCTGCGCAAGGTCAGGCGGCCTTCGGTCAGTGTGCCGGTCTTGTCGAAGATTACCGTGTCGATCTGGTTCAGGCCTTCCAGCACATGACCGCGGGTCACCAACAGGCCGAGCTTGTGCAGGGTTCCGGTGGCGGCGGTCAGTGCGGTTGGCGTAGCCAAAGACAGGGCACAAGGGCAGGTGGCCACGAGCATGGCCAGCACGATCCAGAACGCCCGCGTCGGGTCCAGGTGCCACCACCACAGGCCGATGGCAACGGCGGCCAGCAGCGAAAACAGCAGGAACCACTGCGAGGCACGGTCGGCAATTTCCGCCAGGCGCGGTTTTTCGGTCTGTGCACGCTCCAGCAGGCGGACGATGGCCGACAACCGTGAATCGTGACCGAGGGCTTCGACTTCCACGTTCAGGGTGCTTTCGACGTTCAACGTGCCGCCGGTGACCCGTTCGCCTACTTGGCGG
Source organism: Pseudomonas sp. zjy_15 (assembly GCF_043101865.1). Taxonomy (NCBI): domain Bacteria; kingdom Pseudomonadati; phylum Pseudomonadota; class Gammaproteobacteria; order Pseudomonadales; family Pseudomonadaceae; genus Pseudomonas; species Pseudomonas sp. zjy_15. The sequence continues at coordinate 3,420 of NZ_JBICII010000019.1, read as the reverse complement.
GGCTGTGGCAGGTATTCGCCGGTCAGCAGTGATTCGTCGACGCTGGAGCGGCCTTCTACGATACGCCCGTCGGCCGGGATTACCGCACCTGGCAGCACTTGCACGGTGTCACCGCAGCGCAGTTCGCCAAGGAGGATGCGCTCGCTGCGGCCGATGGCGTCCAGGCGCAGGCACGAGGCTGGCAGCAGGTTGACCAGCTGGGCAGTGGCCGCAGCCGTGCGTTCTCGGGCTCGGCGTTCCAGGTAGCGGCCGGTGAGGAGAAACAGGGCGAACATGCCCACGGTGTCGAAATACAGCTCGCCGCTGCCGGTGATGGCCGTCCAGATGCCAGCGCCGAAGGCCAGGCCAATGGCCAGCGACACTGAAACGTCCATGGTCAGGTGGCGGGTGCGCAGGTCGCGTGCCGCGCCTTTGAAGAACGGCGCGCAGCTGTAGAACACGATGGGGATGGTGAGGAACAGTGCCACCCAGCGCAGAATGGTGTGCAGTTCGGGCGACAGGTCGATGTTGAACTCCGGCCAGGTGGCCATGGTTGCCATCATCGCCTGGAACCACAGCAGCCCGGCCACGCCCAGGCGGCGCAAGGCGCTACGGTTCTCCCGGGCCAGCTGTTCGGTAGCCTGGTCGGGCTGATAGGGATGGGCGGCGTAGCCGATCTGTCGTAGCTCGGTGAGCAGGCGCGACAGCGGTAGCTGGTTGTCGTCCCAGTTCAGCAGCAGGCGGTGATTGGACAGATTCAGGCGCGCTTCGGCGACACCGGGCAGGTTGCGCAAGTGCTTTTCGATCAGCCAACCGCAGGCGGCGCAACTGATGCCTTCGACCAGCAGGGTGGTTTCGGCCAGCTCGCCCTGGTGGCGGACGAAGGTTTGTTGCACGTCGCTGCGGTCGTAGAGGGCCAGTTCGTCCTGCAGTTGCTTGGGCAGGGCTTCGGGGTTGGCGCTGTTGTCGCTACGGTGCTGGTAGTAATGTTCCAGGCCTCCAGCGACGATCGACTCGGCCACCGCCTGACAGCCTGGGCAGCAGAACTGCCGGGGCTGGCCGAGGACCACGGCGGTGAAGCGGCTGCCGGTGGGGACGGGCAGGGCGCAGTGGTAGCAGGGGGTGGGTTGGGTCATAGGGCAGACACTGCTCAGGCAGATAGGAAACCCTGTGGGAGCGGGCGCGCCCGCGAATGCGTCAGACCTGGAAATACCTTTGCCTGAGCTATCGCATTCGCGGGCGTGCCCGCTCCCACAGGGATTTGCGGTGTTGCTACTGTTGGTGTTCGGCGCCTTGCAGTGCTTCATCACCCAGCTGCAAGGTCACACCATGCGCCACTTTTTCCTCTTCGAACAGCCGCCACACCTGGCCCCCTTCGCTGCCCAGCAGTTCGACAAAGCGGCGCCCGTCGACCTTGTCTTCCAACTGCCCCACATAGCGCCCTGCTTCGACCCGGCTCAGTAGCACCTTGCGGTCCTTCTCTGGCTGGGTTGGCGAAATCAGGTTCAGCTCCAGGCTTTGCGGGTCGCTGTTACCGGTCAGGCGCAGGTCTGCTTCGCCGGTCAGTTCGTCCAGATGCACGCTGGCTTTCAGGCCCAGCTGCTGCGCCAGCAGCTCGCGGTCCAGCGAGCGGTTGATGCCCTTGCCGGCCTCGTAGTAGTTGTCGTTCACCAGGTTGTCCGGGTTGTGCACAGCGATGCTGACCATGGTCAGGCTCAGGCACACCGAGGTGGTAAGGATGCCGATGATGATCCAGGGCCAGAGGTGTTTGTACCAGGGGCTGGCGGCGGTGGCGGCAGGCATTGTGCGTTATCTCTCTTAGCGGATCTGTGGGCCGATGAAACGGCTCTTGGCTTCAACCTGGGCGTCACTGTCGTCGGCGCTCTTGAGGATGAAGGTGATTTCGTTGGTGGTCGATGGCAGTTTCTCGGGGGCGACCGACAGCTGCACGGGAAGGCTGACGATATCACCGGCTGCCACGCGGATTTCGCGTTGGCCTTCGAGCTTGAGGTCCGGCAGGCCGGCGGCGTCCAGCACGTAGACGTGATCGCGCTGGTCCTTGTTCATCACCTTCAGGCTATACACGTTCTCGATCCGCCCCTGGGCGTTTTCGCGGTACAGCACGCGGTCTTTGCTGACGTCGAAGCCGACCAGCGAACGGGTAGCGAAGGCCGTCGCCAGCCCGACCATCATCACCAGCAGTACCACGGCATAGCCGATCAGGCGCGGGCGCAGCATGTGGGTCTTCTGCCCGGACAGGTTGTGTTCGGTGGTGTAGCTGATCAGCCCTTTGGGGTAGTTCATCTTGTCCATGATGCTGTCGCAGGCATCGATACAGGCGGCGCAGCCGATGCACTCGATCTGCAGGCCGTCACGGATATCGATGCCGGTAGGGCAGACCTGCACGCACATGGTGCAGTCGATGCAGTCACCCAAGCCTTGGGCCTTGTAGTCAGCGTCTTTTTTTCGTGGCCCGCGGGTTTCGCCGCGGCGTGGGTCGTAGGACACGATCAGCGTGTCCTTGTCGAACATCACGCTCTGGAAGCGTGCATAGGGGCACATGTACACGCACACCTGTTCGCGCAGCCAGCCGGCGTTGCCGTAAGTGGCGAGGGTGAAGAAACCGACCCAGAAGTAGGCCCAGCCAGCGGCCTGGCCCGTGAAGAATTCGATCACCAGTTCACGGATCGGCGAGAAGTAGCCGACAAAGGTCATGCCGGTGACAAAGCCGATCAGCAGCCACAGGCTGTGCTTGGCGAATTTGCGCAGGAACTTGTTGCCGCTCATGGGGGCTTTGTCGAGCTTCATGCGCTGGTTGCGGTCACCCTCGGTGACCTTTTCGCACCACATGAAAATCCAGGTCCACACGCTTTGCGGGCAGGTGTAGCCGCACCACACCCGGCCGGCGAACACCGTGATGAAGAACAGGCCGAAGGCGGCGACGATGAGAATGCCCGAGAGCAGGATGAAGTCTTGCGGCCAGATGGTGGCGCCGAAGATGTAGAACTTGCGCTCGGGCAGGTTCCACCACACGGCCTGGTGACCGCCCCAGTTCAGCCACACAGTGCCGAAGTACAGCAGGAACAGTGCGGCACCACCGACCATGCGCAGGCGACGGAACAGGCCGGTGAAGGCGCGAGTGTAGATTTTTTCGCGGGAGGCATAGAGGTCGACGGAATCCTTCCCTTTGTTGGCGGGCGGGGTTACATCATGTACCGGAATTTGCTTGCTCATCATCAAGTCCCACGGCAGTGGAGAAACGCCGCGGCCAGTGCGTGCGGGCCGCAGTCTCGCGCAATCTGCTAGCGCTCTGCGGACCATGATACGCCGCTGATGGCAGTATGGGTTCGCACTGCGACCTTTAGTCGCGTTGGGTTCGTGGTATGAAACGTGTTATGGCGGGTGTCAATTGATCCAGGTCACTTGCCTGCGAGAAATGCT
>NZ_JBICII010000018.1:0-12775 GCF_043101865.1 Pseudomonas sp. zjy_15 | reverse complement strand
TATCAATACCTCGAGCGGGTTCACCCGCGAAGAGTCCGGCACAGGCAGCCAAAGACAAGACTGGTTCTCGATAGCTTTCATGTTGCCAAGCCTTGAACTCAGGGAAAATGCCCCTATCTAAAACAGGCCCCTGCCAAAACGCTGTATCAGCATCGTGGAAATCCACCACTTTCCTCACCATCGTTTCCGGGTAGAATGCTCGTTCGCATGCGGCCTATGGGCTGCACGGGCGACTCACGGGGCCGCCCTCCATCCCTACGTGTGGAAGATCCTGCCGATATGTTTGCGCCTTTGTTAAAAAAACTTTTTGGAAGCAAGAACGAGCGTGAAGTCAAACGCATGCTCAAGACGGTGAGTATCGTCAATGCCTTCGAAGAGAAGATGGTGGCCCTCTCCGACGAGCAACTGCGGGGCAAGACCGTAGAGTTCAAAGAGCGCCTGGCCAAAGGCGAGACACTGGACCAATTGCTGCCCGAAGCCTTCGCCGTGGCCCGCGAGGCCGGCAAGCGCGTAATGGGCATGCGCCATTTCGATGTGCAGTTGATCGGCGGCATGACCCTGCACGAGGGCATGATCGCAGAAATGCGCACCGGTGAAGGCAAGACCTTGGTCGGTACCCTGGCCGTCTACCTCAACGCATTGTCCGGCAAGGGCGTGCACGTGGTCACCGTCAACGACTACCTGGCGCGCCGTGACGCCAACTGGATGCGCCCGCTGTACGAATTCCTCGGTCTGTCGGTCGGTATCGTTTCGGCCTTCCAGCCACCGGAAGAAAAGCGCGCCGCCTATGCCGCCGACATCACCTACGGCACCAACAACGAGTTCGGTTTCGACTACCTGCGCGACAACATGGCGTTCAGCCAGGACGAGAAGTTCCAGCGTGAACTGAACTTCGCCGTGATCGACGAAGTCGACTCCATCCTCATCGACGAAGCGCGTACCCCGCTGATCATTTCCGGTCAGGCCGAGGACAGCTCCAAGCTGTACATCGAGATCAACCGCCTGATCCCGCGCCTCACCCAGCACATCGAAGAGGTCGAAGGCCAGGTCACCCAGGAAGGCCACTTCAGCATCGACGAGAAGAGCCGCCAGGTCGAGCTGAACGAAGCCGGTCACCAGTTCATCGAAGAGATGCTGGCCCAGGCGGGCCTGCTGGCCGAAGGTGAGAGCCTGTACTCCGCGCACAACCTGGGCTTGCTGACACACGTCTACGCCGGTCTTCGTGCACACAAGCTGTTCCACCGCAATGTCGAGTACATTGTCCAGGACGGCCAGGTTCTGCTGATCGACGAACACACCGGCCGTACCATGCCGGGTCGTCGCCTGTCCGAGGGCCTGCACCAGGCCATCGAGGCAAAAGAGAACCTGAACATCCAGGCCGAGAGCCAGACCCTGGCTTCGACTACCTTCCAGAACTACTTCCGCCTGTACACCAAGCTGTCCGGCATGACCGGTACCGCCGACACCGAAGCGTTCGAGTTCCAGTCGATCTATGGTCTGAACGTGATGGTCATTCCGCCGAACAAGCCGCTGGCGCGTAAGGACTACAACGACCTGGTGTACCTGACCGCTGACGAGAAATACGCCGCGATCATCGCCGACATCAAGGAAAGCATGAAGCTGGGCCGCCCGGTGCTGGTGGGTACCGCGACCATTGAAACTTCCGAGCACATGTCCAACCTCCTGAAAAAGGAAGGTATCGACCACAAGGTGCTCAACGCCAAGTATCACGAGAAGGAAGCCGAGATCATCGCGCAAGCAGGCGCGCCAGGTGCACTGACCATCGCCACCAACATGGCTGGCCGTGGTACCGACATCCTGCTGGGCGGTAACTGGGAAGCCGAAGTGGCTGCCCTGGAAAACCCGACCGCCGAGCAGATCGCCCAGATCAAGGCCGACTGGCAGAAGCGTCACCAGCAAGTGATCGAAACGGGTGGCCTGCATGTAATCGCTTCCGAGCGTCATGAGTCGCGCCGTATCGACAACCAGTTGCGGGGCCGCTCCGGTCGCCAGGGCGACCCGGGTTCCAGCCGCTTCTACCTGTCGCTGGAAGACAGCCTGATGCGCATCTTCGCCTCTGACCGGGTGAAGAACTTCATGAAGGCACTGGGCATGCAGTCGGGCGAGGCCATCGAGCACCGCATGGTCACCAACGCTATCGAGAAAGCCCAGCGCAAGGTCGAAGGCCGCAACTTCGACATTCGTAAGCAATTGCTCGAATATGACGACGTCGCCAACGAGCAGCGCAAGGTGATCTACCACATGCGCAACAGTCTGCTGGCTGCCGATAACATTGGCGACACCATCGTCGAATTCCGCAAGGAAGTACTGGACGCTACCATCAGCCAGCACATTCCGCCGCAGTCGCTGCCAGAGCAGTGGGACGTAGCCGGCCTGGAGGCTTCGCTGGCCAGCGATTTCGCCATCAAGTTGCCGATCCAGCAATGGCTCGACGAGGACGACCACCTCTACGAAGAGACCTTGCGCGAGAAGCTGCTGAGCGAGATCACCGCTGCCTACAACGAGAAGGAAGACCAGGCTGGTCTCGAGGCCCTGCGAACCTTCGAGAAGCAGATTCTGCTGCGCGTGCTGGACGACCTGTGGAAAGACCACCTGTCGACCATGGACCACCTGCGTCACGGTATTCACCTGCGTGGTTATGCGCAGAAGAACCCGAAGCAGGAGTACAAGCGCGAGTCGTTCAGCCTGTTCCAGGAACTGTTGGAGTCGATCAAGCGCGACACCATCCGCGTGCTGTCGCACGTACAGGTTCGCCGCGAAGACCCGGCCGAAGAAGAAGCCCGCCTGCGCCGCGAGGCTGAAGAGCTGGCTAGCCGCATGCAATTCCAGCACGCCGCCGTATCCGGCCTGGAAAGTGAGCAACTGAGCGAGGAGGGAGCCGAAGTAGCGGTAGCCTCGGCGCCAGTACGCAATGACCAGAAGCTGGGCCGCAACGAGCCGTGCTGGTGCGGTTCGGGCAAGAAGTTCAAGCATTGCCATGGTCAGATCGAGTGATCTGAACCTTACGTTGTACAAGCCTGGGGCCGCTTTGCGGCCCTTTCGCGACACAAGGCCGCTCCCACAGGTGCCGCGCTCGTCCATGAACGGGCGCGATCCTTGTGGGAGCGGCCTTGTGTCGCGATGGGGCGCGAAGCGGCCCCTTTTTCGACATCATCGTTTTTTCTAGGAGCGCTCTAATGGCTGTTGGTCTTGGTCCTTTGCCCACCCTGCACCCGGTTCCGGGTTTTGAACTCGGTATCGCTTCTGCCGGTATCAAGCGCCCGGGGCGCAAGGATGTGGTGGTCATGCGCTGTGCCGAAGGCTCCAGCGTGGCGGGTGTGTTCACCCTCAACGCCTTCTGCGCCGCGCCGGTGATCCTGTCCAAGCAGCGTGTACAGGGCACCGTGCGCTACCTGCTGACCAACACAGGTAACGCCAACGCCGGCACCGGCGCGCCGGGCCTGGCCGCCGCCGAGCGTACCTGCGCCAAGCTGGCCGAACTGGCTGGCGTACCGGCCGAGTCGGTACTGCCGTTTTCCACCGGCGTGATCGGTGAGCCGCTGCCGGTCGAGAAGATCGAAGGCGCGCTGCAGGCCGCGCTCGACAACCTGTCGGAAAACAACTGGGCTGAGGCCGCTACCGGCATCATGACCACCGACACCCTGCCCAAGGGGGCCAGCCGCCAGTTCCAGCACGATGGCGTGACCGTTACCGTCACCGGCATCAGCAAGGGGGCAGGCATGATCCGCCCGAACATGGCGACCATGCTGGGCTACATCGCCACCGACGCCAAGGTGGCACCGAAGGTTCTCAAGGACCTGATGCTGGACGGCGCCAACAAGTCGTTCAACCGCATCACGATCGATGGTGACACCTCGACCAACGATTGCTGCATGCTGATCGCTACCGGCAAGGCTGACCTGCCGGAAGTGACCGAAGCCAGCGGCGCGCTCTTCGAAGCGTTGAAAAAGGCCGTGTTCGAAGTGTGCATGGAAGTGGCCCAGGCCATCGTCCGTGACGGCGAAGGCGCGACCAAGTTCGTGACCGTGCAGGTCAACGGTGGTGGCAACCACCAGGAGTGCCTGGATGTCGGCTACGCCGTGGCCCACTCGCCGCTGATCAAGACCGCGCTGTTCGCCTCCGACCCGAACTGGGGCCGTATCCTTGCCGCCGTAGGCCGTGCCGGCGTACCGGAGTTGGATGTGAGCCTGATCGATGTTTACCTGGACAACGTTTGCATTGCGAGCCAAGGCGGCCGCAGCCCGAGCTATACCGAGGCGCAGGGTTCGGCAGTGATGGCCCAGGAAGAGATCACCATCCGAATCGAACTGGGCCGTGGCCAGTGCAGCGAAACCATCTGGACGACCGACCTGTCCCACGAGTACGTGAAGATCAACGCCGAGTACCGTACCTGATCTACTGATCCGAAAGCCTCTTCGCGGGCACGCCCGCTCCCACAGGTGTTGCAATGCCTGCAGGAGCGGTGCGGTCCCTGTAGGAGCGGGCTTGCCCGCGAAAGGCCGCGCAGCGGCCTGCGGGTTTTGCAATGCAAACCTGATGGAGCCGAACCATGAGCTATCACCTGATCATCGGCGACAAGCTGTACTCCTCCTGGTCGCTGCGTGGCGCCCTGGCCCTCGAGCTGGCTGGCATACCCTACGAAGAAACCCTGATCAAGCTGAACCAGCCTGATACCCGTCAGCGCATTCTCGCGTACTCCGCCACCGGCAAGGTACCGCTGCTCAAGACCGAGCACGGTGTGATCGCTGACTCGCTGGCCATTGCCGAATACCTCAACGAACGCCACCCCGAAGCCCAGCTGTGGCCTGCCGATGTAGCCGCGCGTGCCCAGGCCCGTTCGGCCTGTGCGCAGATGCATAGCGGCTTTTTTGCCCTGCGCGGCGCCATGCCGTTCGACTTGTCGCGCGACCAGGCGCTGGAAAGCGTGCCGCTGGACGTACAAATCGACATCGACCGTATCGTTGCGTTGTGGTCCGAATGCCGTCTGATGTCCAAGGACAGCGGCCCGTTCCTGTTCGGCAAGCCAAGCCTGGCCGATGCCTTCTTTGCCCCGGTGGCGGTGCGCCTGCGCACCTACCGCGTAGAAGTCCCTGCTGAGGCGGCAGCCTACATCGAGACCATTTATCAGTGGCCAGCCTTCCAGGCATGGCAACAGGCAGGCCTGGAGGAGCGTAAAGCGTGAAACGGATTCATGTAGTAGCGGCCGTCATTCGCGGTGCTGATGGCCGTATTCTGATCGCACGCCGTGCCGACACCCAGCACCAGGGCGGCTTGTGGGAGTTCCCCGGTGGCAAGGTGGAAGAAGGCGAAAGCGTCGAAGCGGCGCTTGCCCGCGAGTTGCGCGAGGAGCTGGGTATCGAGGTAAGCCGGTCGCGTGCGCTGATCAAGGTCAGCCATGACTACCCGGACAAGCAGGTGCTGCTGGACGTGCGCGAAGTCGAGGCGTTCACTGGCGAACCCCATGGTGCCGAAGGCCAGCCGCTGGAATGGGTTGCCCCGCGCGATTTGCCGCAGTACGAATTCCCTGAGGCCAACAAGCCGATCATCGCCGCTGCGCGCCTGCCGGACCAGTACCTGATCACCCCGGATGGCCTGGAGGTGCCGCAGCTGCTCAAGGGCATCCAGAAGTCGGTGGCCAATGGCATTCGCCTGATCCAGTTGCGTGCCCCGGACATGTACGATCCCAAGTACCGCGACGTGGCGGTGGATGCGGTCGGGCTGTGTGCGGGCAAGGCGCAGTTGATGCTTAAAGGGCCGCTGGAATGGCTGGGTGATTTCCCGGCGGCCGGTTGGCACCTGACGGCCGCGCAACTGCGCAAGTACGCTGCCAGGGGCCGGCCATTCCCCAAGGAACGCTGGCTGGCCGCGTCCTGCCACAGTGCCGAGGAGCTGGCGCTGGCTGAGCAGATGGACGTGGACTTTGTCACCTTGTCGCCAGTGCAGGCGACCCAGACTCATCCGGATGCGGTGCCGCTGGGCTGGGATGAGGCGCAGCGCGTGATTGCCGGGTTCAACAAGCCGGTTTATCTGCTGGGTGGGGTAGGGGCGAGTGAGCGCGAGCAGGCCTGGGAGGCGGGTGCACAGGGTGTGGCCGGGATCCGGGCGTTCTGGCCCGAGGTTTGAGTCCCCTGTAACAGGGGACGCTGCGGGGCCCATTCGCGGGCTTGCCCGCTCCCACAGAAAACAAGCTTCAAGCCTGCTCGAAACCTGTGGGAGCGGGCAAGCCCGCGAATGGGCTGCAAAGCAGCCCCAGAAGTATCAGCCTTTGGGTTTCTCGGCGGGCTGCCACAAAACCTCAGCCACCCCCTGGCGCCGCCCGATGATCCGCGCCGCCACGAACAATAGATCGGAAAGCCGGTTGATATACGTCATCCCAACGCCTTCCAGTGGCTCCACGGCATTCAACTGCTGACACCGGCGCTCTGCACTGCGCGCCAGGCTGCGGCACACATGCGCCTGCGCCACCAGCGCCGAACCACTGGGCAGAATGAAGTTCTTCAGCGGCCCCAGTTCTTCGTTCCACACATCGATGGCCGCCTCCAGGCGTTCCACTTCCGCCAGGTTTAACGCCTGGTAACTGGGCATCGCCAGCTCGCCGCCCAGGTCGAACAAGCGGTGCTGACACGGCGCCAGTACTGTGGCCACCTCATTCAGCCCGTGCTCGGCGAGCCCCGCCAGCAGCAACCCCAACTGGCTGTTCAGGCTGTCCACCTCGCCAATCGCTTCGATCCGCGGGTGGTCCTTGGGCACCCGACGGCCGTCGCCCAGGCCGGTTTCGCCTTTGTCGCCGGTGCGGGTATAGATTTTCGAAAGGCGGTAGCCCATATCATTGCTCCGTTCTGGTCGGCGCCGCCGCTGTCGGCTGGCTGAGGGGCAGGCGCAGGGTAAAGCAGGTGCCCTGGCCTGGCGTGGATTGCACTTCCATCTGCCCCTTGTGGTTATTGGTGATGATGAAGTACGAGACTGACAGGCCCAGCCCGGTGCCCTGGCCGATTTCCTTGGTGGTGAAGAACGGCTCGAAGGTGCGCTTGCGCACTGCCTCGGGCATGCCGACGCCGTTGTCCTCGACCTGGATTTCCGCCCATGGCGGGTTCAGCCGTGTGCGCAGTGTGATGCGCCCGGGCTCGCTGGGTTGCGGGCGTTGGTGGATGGCCTGGGCTGCGTTCTTCAGCAAGTTGAGCAGTACTTGTTCCAGCTCGTTGGCGGTGCAGGGCACCGGCCCCAGGTCGGGGTCGAACTGGCGCACGATGGCTTGACCCTTGAAGTCGAAGCCTATGGCCAGGTCGAAGTCATTGCCGGCAATTTCAAGCGCCTGATCAATCAGTGCCGGCAGTTCACATGGCACCAGTTGGCGGTTGCTGCGGCGGCTGAAACTGAGCATGTGGGTGACGATCTTCGCCGCCCGGGCGCCGGCCTGCTGAATGCCGTCGAGCAGTTGCGGCACCTCGCGGCTGTCCAGGTAGCGGTTGATCGTGGCCAGGTCGATGCCCAGCTCTTCGGCCTGTTCCTGGTTGCGCGGCAGGTCGGACGACAGGCGCCGGCGAATGTTCTGCACATTGTGCAGGATAGCGCCCAGCGGGTTGTTGATTTCGTGCGCCATGCCGGCAGCCAGGCCGCCGACCGAGAGCATTTTTTCCGACTGCACCATCATCTCTTCCAATGACAGGCGTTGGGTGATGTCGTCGATACGAATGACCACGCCGCGCCCGCCGCCGCCGGTCAGTGGGTAGAAGGTCAGGGCGTAGTGGCGCAGGTCGTCGCCCTTGGGCCAGGTTACCCGCTCGATCTTCGCCACTCGATGTTTTTCCACGGTTTCCTTCAGTTGCGGGAGGAACGGCTTCAGCGGCTCGAATGCAATGAACACCGGCTGGTTGAGTGCCTCGTCCAGTGGCGTGCCGGAAAGCACCGTGGCTTCGTGGTTCCATTGGGTCACGTAAAGCTGTTCGTCGAGGGCAATCAGTGCCGAGGGCATCGAGTCGATGATGCTGTTGAGGTAGTTCTGGAAACCGGTGAGTTTTTTCTCGATCTTGCTGCGTACCTGTACTTCCAGTTCCAGCTTGCGGTTGGTGTGGCGGGTTTCCTCGGCAAGGCCCTGAGCCTGGTCGTAGGCGCTCTGGAACTCGTCGCGGGCGCTCTTGAGCTGCTGCTCGCGGGCCTCAATGCGCGACAGCATGGTGTTGAAGGCCTCGGCCAGGCTGCCGATCTCATCGTCGTTGCCGCGCTGGGCGCGCAAGGCATAGCTCTCTTCGCGGGTAACCTGGCGGCTGAGCTCCTCAAGCTGGTTGATCGGTTGTGTGATCAGGCGCTTGATCTGCCGGGCGATGACGATCCATAGCAGGACACTGAACACCAGGATGCCCAGGCTGGCGCTGAGTGTGCCGGTGTAGAAGGCCATGGGCAGTTCGCTGCTGGCCACCAGTAGCAAGTGTGCCGGTGGGTTGGCATCGCGGGGGATGCGGATCAACTGAGTGTTGCGAAACTCCATCAGGCGCCAGCCGTCGATGTTGCGAAAACGCTTGGGCAGGGCCAGCGGCTCGCCATGCTGCAACTGCGCCAGCATCCGCCCATCGCCACCGTAGACGGCGGCGGCACGCAGCGGTGTGTAATTGTCCAGTTCCTTGAGCAGGGCATTGGCAGTGTCCGGGGTGTCGCCGGCGCGGGCTGCAAGCTGTGGATTTGCCACCAGCCGGCCGATGGTCTGCAGAGCCTGCGGCGCCATGCTTTCCTGGGTGATCCAGTAGGCGGCGCTGATGAAGGTGAGGTTGGCCACCAGCAAGATGGTCACCAGCAATACCAGCAGGGCCGCCAGCAGCTTCTGCCCGACCGGGAGGTTTTCCAGGCGTTGGCGCAAGGTCATGGGCAAGGCAATGTCCGTATCCGGTTGAAGGGCCGCGTCAGTCGCAGGGCAAGCCACGCACGCGCAGGTTTTCGACCAAGCGCTGCAGCAGGTGTTCCAGCTGCGGCAGCTGCAGGCCATGACGGGTGGCAGCACGGCAAGCATGGCCGAGCAGGTAGTGCAACTCGGTGCGCCGTCCTGCATGCACGTCCTGGTACATGGAAGAGTAGTTGGCTGCGGTGGCCAGGATTACCCGCTGCACTTCTTCGTCCAGCCCCTCGGCTGCTTGCGGCTGGCCGCAACGGCGCAGCAGTCGGGCCAGCTCGGCGCACAGGGCCTGAACTTCACCCAGGTGCCCCAGCAGCCCGCCATTCTGGCAATCGTGAAGCACGGTCAGCGGGTTGATGGCGCAATTAAGCGCCAGCTTGCGCCACAGTCGGGTGAGTATGTCCACTGTCCATTCCGCGGGGATACCGGCTTCGTGCAGGTCATCGAACCAGGCGGGGACCATGGGGTTACCTGGGTCGCCCAGCCAGTTGAAGCCATGGCCGGCAAAACGCACCTGCCAGTCCCCCTCGCGGAAGGCGCCTTCGGTGCTGGAGACGAAGATGCAGCGAGCGTGCGGCACCAGGTCGGCGACTTCATCCTGACTGCCCAGGCCATTCTGCAGCAGCAGCACCTCGGCGCTTTCGGCCAACCGCGGCGCTACACTGGCAATCGCCGGGGCAGCGTCATAGGCTTTGCAGGCCACCAGCAGGCGGTGAATCGGGCCTTGCGCCTGCGCGGTTTCGGCAGGTATGGCGTAGTGCCGGGTTTGCTCCTGTTCGGCCAGGGACAGGCCACCGGCCTGCTGATAAGCCTGCAGCCGCTGCCCGTCACGCAGGATCAGGCGCACGGCCTTGCCTGCGCGTGCCAGGCGGCAGGCCCACAGACTGCCCAGGCTACCGGCGCCGAGAATATGCCAGGTGCTGCTCATATGCGTTTCGCAACCCGTTATAATGAGCCCGCATTTTAACCTTCAAACCCAGCGCGCTCCATCTTCAGCCTGAGCGCGCTTTTATTTTGGGAGAACCACCATGCCTTCGTTCGACGTGGTATCGGAACTGGACAAGCACGAAGTGCAGAACGCGGTCGACAACGCCATCAAGGAACTGGACCGCCGCTACGACCTCAAGGGCAAAGGCACCTTCGAGTTCAAGGACAAAGAGCAGACCGTGATGCTCACCGCGGAGGAAGAGTTCCAGCTCGAGGCGATGCTGGAAATCCTGCGCCTGGCACTGGTCAAGCGCAAGATCGACGTGAAGTGCCTGGAAACCAAGGACCCTTACGCCTCCGGCAAGGAAAAGAAACAGGAAGCCAAGTTCCGCGAAGGCATCGACAAGGACCTGGCGAAAAAGATCGTTGCCACCATCAAGGATGGCAAGTTGAAAGTACAGGCCGCCATCCAGGGTGAGCAGGTACGGGTAACCGGCAAGAAGCGTGACGACCTGCAGGAAGCCATTGCCCTGCTGCGCACCAAGGAATTCGACATGCCGCTGCAGTTCAACAACTTCCGCGACTGATGTGGGGTCGCCCGGAACCCCGATGGCCAAATGATGTCCATGGGGGCCGGGGTTGCGTAATAACACGCGCGGCCTGTTCTACCGTGTACTTGCCGCTCGGCATCAGGAGATGAATATGGATTTGAACGCTGAGGTCGATCAGCTCGTCCGCCAATCCCAGACGTGGATCCCTTTGATCATGGAATACGGCAGCCGTGTGCTGCTGGCACTGCTGACCCTGGCGGTTGGCTGGTGGATCATCAACAAGGTCAGCGCCCGCCTCGGCAAGCTGGTTGGCCTGCGCAACGCCGACCTGGCGCTGCAGGGCTTCATCAGCTCTCTGGCGAACATCGTGCTGAAGGTGCTGCTGTTGGTCAGTGTGGCCTCGATGATCGGCATCGAGACCACCTCGTTCGTCGCCGCCATCGGTGCTGCAGGCCTGGCCATCGGCCTGGCCTTGCAGGGCAGCCTGGCGAACTTCGCCGGTGGTGTGCTGATTCTGATGTTCCGCCCGTTCCGTATCGGTGACTGGATCGAAGCACAGGGCGTGGCCGGCACCGTCGACAGTATCCAGATCTTCCACACCGTGCTGCGCACCGCTGACAACAAGACGGTCATCATGCCCAATGGCAGCCTGTCCAACGGCATCATTACCAACACCAACCGTCAGCCGACGCGCAAGGTGGTGTTCGATGTGGGCGTTGACTACGAGGCCGACCTGCAGACGGCCCGCAATGTGTTGCTGGAGCTGGCAAAGGACCCACGCGTCCTGCAAGACCCGGCACCGCAGGCGGTCGTGTCGACGCTGGGTGACAGCTCGATCACCGTATCGCTGCGCTTGTGGACCAAGACCTCCGATTACTGGGACGTGATGTTCATGCTCAACGAGTATGCGCGTGACCGGTTGAAGGCCGAAGGGATCGACATTCCGTTTCCGCAGCGGGTCATTCGTGTGGTGCAGGAGACTGCAACGCAGTAATACCGCGTCAAAGCTGGGGCCGCAAAGCGGCCCCGGTTTTTTTCCTACCTTGATTACACTTGTTCACAGCAACTTCCAACAATTTCTGGCATATAGCCTGACCCCGCCTGCCACACCCGATACGCCATCATGAAACCACTGCTGTATATCACCCCTCTGCGCGCCTTGCTGTTCGGCCTGACCTTGGCCCTGTTCGAACTGCTGACCTACCTGGCCAGCGACGCGGTCATGCCGGCCATGCCAGTCGTGGTCGGCGACCTCGACGCCAGCCCTGAATACATACCCCATGCCCTCAACCTGTACCTGCTGGGGGGCGTGGTACTGCAATGGCTGATCGGCCCGCTGGCCGACCGCTATGGACGGCGCCCGCTGCTGCTGGTTGGCTGCGCATTCTTTGGCCTGGCCTGCCTGGCTACCTTCTGGGTCCAGGGCATCGGCCTGTTCAACCTGTTGCGCCTTTTGCAGGGCATTGGCCTGGGTTTTGTGGTCACTGTCAGCTACCCGGCCCTGAACGAGGCTTTCAGCGAGGCTGATGCCGTACGCATGATGGCCCTGCTGGCCAACATCGCCTTGCTGTCGCCCTTGCTCGGACCGCTGGTGGGCACTCTGCTGCTGCAATGGCTGGACTGGCGCTGGCTGTTCGTGGCGTTCGCCATCGGCGCGGTGCTGGCCTGGCTGCTGTTGTACCGCCTCATGCCGGAAACCCTGGGGGTGGAGCGCCGTGACGGTTCGCGGCTGGCATTCACGCCGATTCACCTGCTGCCACTGTTGGCGGGCTATGGCCAGTTGCTGGCCAACCGCCGCTTCGTTGCAGGCAGCGCTGCCCTTGGGTTGGTCGGCTTACCGCTGATTGGCTGGATCGGTCTGTCGCCGGTGCTGCTGATTCACGATGAGGGGTTGAGTACCCTGGAGTATGCCTTGTGGCAGTTGCCGGTGTTTGGCGGGCTGATCCTCGGTAACCTGATCATCAACCGTATTGCTGACCGCTATCCGCTGCCAGCCTTGGTGCGTGGCGCGCTCTGGCCATACCTGGCCGGCCTGTGCCTGATGGTGCTGGCGACCTGGTACTGGCCGAGCGTGACCAGCCTGGTGGCGGGCATGTCGCTGTATGCGCTGGGGTTGGGCGTGGCCAATGCGGTGCTGTACCGCATGACGCTGTTCTCCAGTGAACAGAGCAAGGGTCTGGTTTCGGCCATGCTGGGGATGATCACCATTGCCCTGCTCGGGCTCGGAGGGGCGCTGCTGGCGATGATTGGCGCCGGTGCCAGCTTGCTGCATTTTGCCCTGGCGGCGGGGGTGGCGGGGGCGTTGGCGCTGTGGCCGCTGTGGTTTGTGGTGGGTGGGCGGCCTGGGGAAGGGGCTGTAGCTCGATAATCGGTATTGCCTGTGCCGGCCTCT
>NZ_JBICII010000017.1:0-12646 GCF_043101865.1 Pseudomonas sp. zjy_15 | reverse complement strand
GTGGTGCCGTCGGCGGCCAGCACGCGCACGGTGCTGCCCGGTTCGGCGCGCCCGGTGACCACGCTGCCGTCGGCATTGATCACCAACTCGGTCGGTGCGGCAGGGGCGGTGATGTCAGGGGCGGTGATCTGTGCGGGCAGCGAGGAAACGCCGCCGTCATCGATGGCGACCACGTCCAGCAGTTCGCCGTTAGCCTGGGCCGGGTCGAGGGTTACGGTGAAGCTGCCGTCGGGGCCAGCCACCACAGTGCCAATCAGCGTGCCGTTGGCATCATGCACTTCCACGCGGGTGCCGGCAGGTGCGGTACCGCTGATGCTGCTGCCGTCTTCGGCGACCACCAGGTCGCTGGGGCTGACAGGCGCAGTGGTGACCGGGACTTCGAATTGCAGTGCCGAGGATGCGTTGCCGCTTGGGTCGGTCTGCACCAGGCTCAATTGCTCGCCCGGCTGTGCGGCCGGGGCGAGGTCGACCACGAAGGTGCCGTTGGCGCCGACAGTGCCGGTACCGATGACAGTGCCATTGGCATCGCGTACTTCGACGGTGGCGCCAGGCTCGCCGCGACCGCTCAGGGCCAGGCCGTCAGCGCCGACCAGGATGTCGGTGACCGCATCGGGCGGCGTAATGTCCGGCGCATCGAATTGCAGTGGTGCCGAGGCGTTGCCGGCGGCATCCACCACGCGAATGTCCAGGGCTTCACCATTGGCCTGGGCGGGGAACAGCGTGACGCTGAAGGTGCCGTCTTCGTTGACCAAGTCAGTGCCAATCAGGTTGCCGGCAGCATCGCGCACCTGCACGGTTGCACCAGGCTCACCGCGACCGGTGAAGGTGACGCCATCGGCCAGGGCCAGGTCAGTCGGTTGTGCGGGCGGCAGCAGGTCTGCCGAGGTGACCGAGCCCGGTTGCGATACGTTGCCGGCGGCGTCGGTTAGGGTGACCTGCAAGGTGCTGCCGTCGTTCACGGCAGGGTCCAGGGTGACGGTGAAGGTGCCATCCTCGGCGACAGTGCCAGTCGCGAGGATGTTGCCGGCCGCGTCACGCACCTGCACGGTGGTGCCCACTTCGCCTCGACCATTGAGTTGGCTGCCGGCAAGGCCGATCACCAGATTGGTCGCGGTCTCCGGTGGCGTTGTGTCGCCGCCGTCGATGTCCGGCGCGGTAAGGTTGCCGGCGGTGGAGGCGTTGCCTGCCACATCGGTGGCGGTGACTTGCAGCACCTCGCCGTCTACCTGTGGCGGGTCGAGGGTGATGCTGAAGCTGCCGGTAGCGCCCACTGCCACGCTACCCAGCACAGTGGTGCCGTCGGCGGCCAGCACGCGTACGGTGCTGCCCGGTTCGGCGCGGCCGGTGACCACGCTGCCGTCGGCATTGATCACCAACTCGGTCGGTGCGGCAGGGGCGGTGATGTCGGGGGCGGTGATTTGTGCGGGCAGAGAGGAAACGCCGCCGTCATCGATGGCGACCACGTCCAGCAGTTCGCCGTTGGCTTGTGCGGGATTCAGTTCGATGCTGAAGCTGCCATCGGCGTTGGCAATGGCACTGCCAATCAACGTGCCGTTGGCATCATGCACCTGCACACGGCTGCCGGCTGGCGCGGTACCGGTGAGGGTGATGCCATCAGCATCGATGGCCAGATTGCTTGGGCTGTCGGGCGCGGAGGTCAGTGGGACGTCGTACTCGGTAGCCACGGACGCATTGCCGCTTGGGTCGGCCTGTACCAGACTCAACTGCTCGCCCGGCTGCACCGCCGGATCCAGATCAATCAGGAAGGTGCCATTGGCTCCCACAACACCTGTGCCGATCACGGTGCCATTGGCGTCGCGCACTTCGACAGTGGCGCCGGGTTCGCCGCGACCGCTCAGGGCCAGGCCGTCAGCGTCGACGGCAATGCTGCTCACCGCATCGGGCGGGGTAATGTCCGGCGCATCGAATTGCAGTGGGGTAGAGCTGTTACCGGCGGCATCCACCAGACGCACGTCGAGTGCTTCACCATTGGCCTGGGCCGGCGACAGGGTGAGGCTGAACAGGCCGTCGGCCCCGACGACACCAGTACCGATGACAGCACCGCCGGCATCGCGTACCTGCACGGTAGCGCCGGGCTCACCGCGACCCGTGAAGGTGACGCCTTCGGCCAGGGCCAGGTCGGTCGGTTGTTCAGGGGCTGTAGTATCAGGGGTGTCGACGTCCGGTGCCGTGATGCTGGCAACTGGCGAGCTATTGCCAGCCGCGTCTGCGGCGCTGATCTCCAGGGCCTGGCCGTCGATTTGTGGCGGTTGCAGAGTGATGCTGAACTGGCCGTCGACACCGGCCACAGCAGTGCCCAGCAATACGCCACCTGCGCCTCGTACGGAAACCGTCGAGCCGGGCTCGGCACGACCGGTGAGCGTGGTGCCCTGTTCATTGATAGCCAGGTCGGTCGGCGCCAGTGGTGCCGTTGCGTCCGGCGCAGTGACAGTGCCAGGCGCCGAGACATTGCCGGCGGCGTCGGTCAGGGTGACATCAAGGTTTTCGCTGTTGATCTGCGGCGCACTCAACGTCACGTCGAAGTTGCCGTCGGCACCCACTGTGCCGCTGCCGATCAGGTTGCCGGCGGCGTCGCGGATGTTCACCGTGGTGCCTGCTTCGCCACGGCCGGTCAGACGCAGGCCATCCGGTGAAACCAGCAGGTCGATCGGCGTGGCTGGTGCGCTGGTGTCGGGGTCGGAACCGCCGCTGCTGCCCCCGCCTCCATTGTCCGCCGCTGCTGCCGCGCCGCCCACGCCGAGCAGGCTGAGCCCGGCAATCGCCCAAGTTGGCATGGCGCTGCCTGCAGTACCGATGCCCGCAACCAGTTCGTCCAGCGAGGCCACTTCTTCGAAGGTGAAACCGGTGAACGCTGCCGCATCGTACTGGGCATGCCACAGGGTGCCGTCTTCGCCGACGAAGACCATATCGCTGCCGACGCCGGCCTGGTCCACGGCGAAGAAGTTACCGATGGTGACTTTTTCACCCGACTTCAGGGTGACGATCAGGTCCTGCCCGCGTTGGGTAACGGTGGCCACTTTGTCGGGAGATACCGGTATCTGAACGACGCTTGGTGCTTTGAGATTGATATTGCCCCAGGCGCTCTGAGTGGCGACTTCGGATTGCTTATCGGCGACGACGATGTTGTCCATGGATGCTCCCTGCTGATATCCGGATCCCCCGGCCCGACATTTGGGCCACGACCGACGTAACAGAGCCCTTTCAGGGGTTTTACGCACAGCCTCGACCAGGCAGTCGACAAACGGGTGGTTAGGGAGATATAGCAGCCGGTGGGGAAGCAACCAGATGGCTTTCTGGGTTAATCCTTTGGTAGAAAAGCCTCAGCGAAGCCCAAGCCTGCGGGCCAAACGGCTCAGGTTTGCGCGGTCCAGACCGAGTTCGCGGGCCGCTGCTGCCCAGTTGTCCTGATGCCGCTGCAGGCAGGCTTCGATCACCTGTCGCTGATAAATATCGACGGCTTCACGTAAGCCGCCTTCAGGCGGGGTGACCACTTGCAGCGGTGCAGCGGGGGAGGGCAGCGTGCCTGGCGTCGCTGCCGACACGCGCAGGTCCAGGTCGATGGCGTCGAGGGTGAGGATACGTGGCCGGTCAGGGTGCTGGCCCAGCGCCTTGAGGGCCGAGCGGCCGATCAGGTGTTCCAGTTCGCGCACATTGCCTGGCCAGTCGTAGTCGATCAACGCGGCTTGGGCCTCATGGCTCAGGCGCAGGCTGTTCAGGCCCAGCCGTGAACGGTTCTGTTCGAGGAAGTAGCCCGCCAATAGCAGCACGTCTCGCCCACGTTCGCGCAACGGTGGCACGTGCAGCGGGTATACGCTGAGGCGGTGATAGAAGTCGGCGCGGAAGTTGCCCGTACGCACCTCGGCAGCCAGGTCGCGGTTGGTCGCTGCGATCAGACGCACGTCGACCCGGTGCTCGCGGTCCGAACCCAGGCGCTGCAGTTGGCCGCTTTGTAGCACGCGTAACAGCTTCGCCTGCACCGTCAGCGGCAGTTCGCCCACTTCGTCGAGGAACAGTGTTCCGCCGTTGGCCAGCTCGAACTTGCCGCGGCGCTCGCCATGCGCACCGGTGAAGGCGCCGCGCACATGGCCGAACAGTTCGCTTTCCACCAAGGTGTCGGGCAGGGCGGCACAGTTGAGGCTGATCAGCGGCTTGTCGGAGCGGCTACTGGCCTGGTGCAGGGCCTGGGCCACCAGCTCCTTGCCGACGCCGGTCTCGCCGGTAATCAGCACGGTCAGGTCGCTGCTGCCGACCAGACGAATTTCTTCCACAAGGCGTTTGTGCGCGGGGCTCTGGCCAATCAGCTCTCTATTCTGGCTGCTGGCCTGGCGGTAGAGCTCGGCGCGATGGTGCTCGTTTTCGGCGCGCAGGGCCAGGTGCTCGATACGCTCGGCCACGGTAACGGTGGCGGCCGCCAAGCTGGCAAAAGCCTGCAGGGCATCCAGTTCCAGGCTCTGGAACTGCCCGGGGGTGAGGGCGTCGAGGGTGAGCAGGCCCCATGGGCGCTCATCGACCATCAACGGGCAGCCCATGCAGTCGTGCACTTCGAGGTCCGCATCGGGGGCGTGGACCAAACCATCGTAGGGGTCGGGCAGTTCGGAATCGCTGGCGAAACGGGTGGGCTCCGGGCGGCTGAGCAGTATCTGGAAACGCGGGTGTTCGCTGACCCGAAAGCGCCGGCCGAGGGTGTCGGGGCTAAGGCCATCCACTGCCAGCGGTACCAGCCATTCGCCATCCAGTCGCAGCAGTGCTGCGGCATCGCACGGCAGCAGGCCACGCATGGCTTGCAACAGGCGGCGGTAGCGTTCCTGGTCGGGCAAATCGCGGGACAGGTCGCTGACCAGAGGCAGCAGGGCGGTGAGCAGTGGCTTTGTAGTCATATGGACTCCTATGGGTCGATATGACTATACGCGGGGGTAGGTCGTTTTGACATGACCTGCATCAAGCCCCTGATTTTGCTGGCGTTAAAAGTTGGCACGATTGCTGTAATGGCATGGGCAGTCATTTGAAGCCACAGGCTCAGGAGTTGTTGCAATGCTCAATGCCGAACAACGTGCAATCATCAAGGCCACTGTACCCCTGCTGGAAAGCGGCGGCGAAGCACTGACCACCCACTTCTACAAGATGATGCTCAGCGAGTACCCCGAGGTACGGCCGCTGTTCAACCAGGCCCACCAGGCCAGCGGCGATCAGCCGCGTGCGCTGGCTAACGGCGTGTTGATGTATGCCCGCCATATCGACCAACTGGAGCAACTGGGCGGCCTGGTCGGGCAGATCATCAACAAGCATGTTGCCCTGCAGATTCTGCCGCAGCACTACCCGATTGTCGGAAGCTGCCTGCTGCGCGCCATCGAAGAAGTGCTGGGCAAGGACATTGCCACCCCTGCGGTGATCGACGCCTGGGGCGCGGCCTATGGCCAGCTGGCCGACATTCTGATTGGCGCTGAAGAAAACCTTTATAAAGAGAAGGAAGAGGCCGAGGGTGGCTGGCGCGGTACACGTGAATTCCGCCTGGTACGCCGTGAGCAGGAAAGCAGCGAGATCGTTTCGTTCTACTTCGCCCCGGTGGACGGCATGCCGGTGCTCAAGGCAGAACCTGGCCAGTACATCGGCCTGAAGCTTGACATTGACGGTGCCGAGCAGCGCCGTAACTATTCCCTGTCGGCGCTGTGCGACGGCAAGGAATACCGCATTAGCGTCAAGCGCGAGGCGGGCGGCAAGGTCTCCAGCTACCTGCACGATGAGCTGGTGGTGGGCGATACCCTGCAACTGTTCCCGCCTGCGGGGGACTTTACCCTGGCAGCCAGCGACAAGCCGCTGGTGCTGATCAGTGGAGGGGTGGGCATTACCCCGACCCTGGCAATGCTGCAGGCAGCACTGCAAACCCGGCGCGAGGTGCATTTCATCCACTGTGCGCGTAACGGCGCGGTGCATGCCTTCCGCGACTGGATCGATGGCTTGGCGGCGCGTCATCCACAGCTCAAGCGCTTCTACTGCTATGCCGAGCCGGAAGGGGGCGCTGCAGCCGATGCGGTGGGTTTGCTGAGTGAAGATCTACTGGCAGAGTGGCTGCCGCGGGAACGTGACGTGGATGCCTACTTCCTCGGGCCCAAGGGCTTCATGGCGGCGGTCAAGCGTCAGTTGAAGGGCTTGGGCGTGCCGGAGCAGCAGAGCCGCTACGAGTTCTTCGGGCCGGCGGCAGCGCTGGAGTGATGTAGCGCCTGTGCCGGCCTCTTCGCGGGCAAGCCCGCTCCCACAGGTATTGCACCGGTCTTGAATGTGGTGCCGTCTGTAGGAGCGGGTTTACCCGCGAAAGGGCCGGTACAGGCCTATAGAGTACTCGTCCCCCGCTGCAGCACACCTTTCTGCCTATATATAAAGAAGAGATGAAAACACCTGCGCAGCTTTCATCCTTAATCGTCCTTTAATCACGTTATCCTTCACTCCCGGGTGTCGAGGGGCTTGCCCCTGCGCGGCACCTGGGCAGCCGTTTTTTGCCGCCTGGCGTTGAACCGACGTCGTTGCGGCCGGTCTCAGCCACACCGGATAGTCCTGCGCAGTGCTATCGCACCGCTTCCTCGGCACGCTCACAGGCCCTGCCCAGCGTGTAGACTTGCGCCCAGGCAGGCGGACCACGCTGCCACTATCCATCGAAGGAACCGGCAATGAACGAACAAACATCGCGCCTGAATCGGGAACGGCGCTTTCTGGTGCTGTTGGGCCTGATCTGCCTCTCGCTGATCGGCGGTGCCCTCTACATGCAAGTGGTGCTGGGCGAGGCACCTTGCCCGTTGTGCATCCTGCAACGTTATGCACTGCTGTTCATTGCCGTGTTTGCCTTCATCGCGGCGGCGATGCCCGGGCGCCGCAGCCTGACCTTCTTCGAAGCGCTGGTGGTGATCAGTGCAATTGGCGGAATCGTTGCGGCCGGCAACCATGTGTATATACTCGCCAACCCCATGGTCAGTTGCGGTATCGATACCTTGCAGCCGATCGTGGATGACCTGCCACTGGCAAAGCTGTGGCCACTGGCATTTCAGGTCGACGGCTTCTGCAGCACGCCCTACCCGCCGATCCTCGGTCTGTCGCTGGCGCAATGGGCACTTGTGGCGTTCGTGCTGACCGCCGTCCTGGTTCCGCTCGGTATCTACCGCAACCGACGCCAGGTTTAGACAAAAGTCCCGAATTGCATGGGGTCTTTTGCACCGCATGAGGAGAGGGAAAAGTTGCGCACCGCTTGATCCAGATCAATCCCTAAGCCTTGCAGAATGCGGCTTTGAGGCCTGGCAAGCGGGGTGCGACAAACTGTCGCGAAGTTGAATTCTTGAGCATCATTGTTACGGATTCTGTAAAAGACTGTTGCTCAATAAGTCATAGTCAAGGGTTGGCGACCTATCTACAATCGCCCCCAATTTCCGTTCGGCACTGCTTGCGAGTCGCAGGATTGAAGGAAGCCTCAGCGCTCCTTTTTGCTGACTTCGTCAAGTTTCGCCCAACGGCGATACCGGGCGGACACCCCTCCGCGTTTTCCCGCACCAAATGGACTTGGTCTGAAGTACAGGCCTGTTGCCTACGAAACCATAAGCACCGCTAACCCGCTTGAAGCCAAGGTCCTGCAGTCGGACCCCAGGCAGGAGTGAGTACGGGCGCGAAATGCCTCACTTGGCAGGACGAAGTGTTGGCTACCAAAACACAAATTGCATTGAAGCAAGCTGATCTAGAGGTCGTGAGATGAGTAAAAAGCGTTACCCCAGACTGTTTGGCATATTGCCCTTTTTAGGCATGCTTTTACTCAGTGGGTGCAACTGGACCCTGCTCGACCCGAAGGGCCAGGTCGGCATTGAGCAAAAGAACCTGATCCTGATCGCTACCGGCCTGATGCTGCTGGTGGTAATTCCTGTCATCATCATGACCCTGGCGTTCGCCTGGAAGTACCGTGCTTCCAACAAGGCAGCCACCTACACCCCTGACTGGTCGCACTCGACCAAGATCGAGGCCGCGGTGTGGATCATCCCGATCCTGATCATCATCGCCCTGGGTTACGTCACCTACCACTCCACCCACAAGCTGGACCCTTATCGTCCGCTGGATTCGGACGTGAAGCCGGTTCAGATCGACGTGGTCGCGCTGGATTGGAAGTGGCTGTTCATCTACCCGGAGCAGGGCATTGCCACGGTCAACAAGATCGTCTTCCCGGCTAATACCCCGGTCAACTTCCGCGTCACTTCCGACGCCGTGATGAACTCGTTCTTCATCCCGGGCCTGGGCGGCCAGATCTACGCCATGGCCGGCATGACCACCAAGCTGCACCTGATCGCCAACGAAAATGGCGAATTCGACGGTATCAGCGCCAACTACAGCGGTGCTGGCTTCACCGGCATGAAATTCAAGGCTACTGCCACCTCTCAGGAAGACTTCGACAAGTGGGTCGCTGAAGTCAAGCAGTCGCCGAAGAAGCTGGACAAGGCCGAATACGCCGCCTTGGCCAAACCAAGCGAAAACAACCCGGTCGCGCTGTACAGCGAGGCTTCGCCTGAGCAGTTCCAGCTGATCGTCGACAAGTACGAAGGCATGAACCGCGGTCGTAGCCACGAAGAAGCAGGCAGCACAGATCTGGCCACAACCAAGGGTGTGGAATCGAGTATGCAACCAGCTGCCGGTGCAGAGGAGTAAGAGATGTTCGGTAAACTAAGCCTGGAGGCGATACCCTATCACGAGCCGATAGTCATGGTGACGCTTGCCATGATCGCGCTCGGCGGTATCGCTGTCGTCGGTCTTATCACCTATTTCCGCAAGTGGACCTACTTGTGGAGCGAGTGGCTGACTACTGTCGACCACAAAAAGATCGGCGTGATGTACATCATCGTCGCGATGGTCATGCTGCTGCGCGGCTTCGCCGACGCCATCATGATGCGTACCCAGCTGGCTGCCGCAACCGGCGGCTCCGAAGGCTACCTGCCGCCTGAACACTATGACCAGATCTTCACCGCTCACGGTGTGATCATGATCATCTTCATGGCGATGCCGTTCTTCACCGGCCTGATGAACCTGGCGGTTCCTCTGCAGATCGGTGCACGTGACGTTGCCTTCCCGTTCCTGAACTCCCTGAGCTTCTACCTGCTGCTGGCAGGCGTGCTGCTGGTCAACATCTCGCTGGGCGTTGGTGAATTCGCCAAGACCGGCTGGGTTGCCTATCCGCCGCTCGCGGGCATTCAGTACAGCCCTGGGGTGGGTGTCGACTACTACATCTGGGCGCTACAGCTATCCGGATTGGGTACGACACTTACCGGCGTGAACTTCCTCGTCACCGTGATGAAGATGCGCGCACCTGGCATGAAGCTGATGGACATGCCGATCTTCACCTGGACCTGCACCTGGGCCAACGTACTGATCGTCGCTTCGTTCCCGATCCTGACTGCTGCACTCGCTCTGCTGACTGTTGACCGTTATCTGGACTTCCACATCTTCACCAACGAGCTTGGTGGGAACCCGATGATGTACGTCAACCTGTTCTGGGCGTGGGGTCACCCTGAGGTTTACATCCTGATCCTGCCGGCCTTCGGCGTGTTCTCGGAAGTAACTTCGACGTTCTCTGGCAAACGCCTGTTCGGCCACCACTCGATGATTTACGCATCGGGCGCGATCGCCATCCTCGGCTTTGCTGTATGGCTGCACCACTTCTTCACCATGGGTGCCGGCGCCAGCGTCAACACCTTCTTCGGCCTGGCGACGATGCTGATCTCCATTCCGACCGGTGTGAAGCTGTTCAACTGGCTGTTCACCATGTACCAAGGCCGTGTGCGCTTCACCGCACCGATGCTCTGGACCCTGGGCTTCATGGTCACCTTCTCCATCGGTGGCATGACCGGCGTACTGCTGGCTGTTCCGGGTGCTGACTTCGTTCTGCACAACAGCCTGTTCGTAATTGCGCACTTCCACAACGTGATCATCGGTGGCGCGGTATTCGGCTACATCGCCGGTTTCGCCTTCTGGTTCCCGAAAGCCTTCGGCTTCACCCTGAACGAGAAGTGGGGCAAAGCTGCCTTCTGGTTCTGGCTGTCGGGCTTCTACGTTGCGTTCATGCCGCTGTACGCCCTGGGCTTCATGGGCATGACCCGTCGTCTGAACCACTCCGACAACCCACTGTGGGAACCCTACCTGTACGTAGCCGTTGTCGGCGCCGTGCTGATCCTGTTCGGTATCGCTTGCCAGCTGATCCAGATCGTCGTTTCGGTCCGCGACCGCAACCAGAACCTGGACGTGACCGGCGACCCATGGGGCGGCCGTACCCTGGAATGGTCGACTTCTTCGCCACCTCCGTTCTACAACTTCGCTCACATGCCTGAGAAAGTTGGCCTGGACTGCTGGCACGAAGCCAAGGAAGCAGGCGTTGCGTACAAGGCTCCAGCCAAGTACGAAGCCATTCACATGCCGAGCAACACCGCTACCGGTCTGTTCATGGGCCTGTTCCTGACCGTCTTCGGCTTCGCCTTCATCTGGCACATCTGGTGGCTGGTTGGCGCGAGCCTGGTTGCAACCATCGCTGTCTTCGTTCGCCACGCTGCACGTGACGACCAGGGCTACATGGTTCCGGCCGAAGAAGTGGCGCGCATCGAAGGCGAGCGTATGAAAGCGCTGGCCAAAGCAGGTGCTCTGCCTGCCGGCGCACGTGTCGAATCGTTTGAGCGGGTGTAATCAATGTCCAGTCAAGTAATGCACGGCGCTGCTCATGGTCACGACCATGGGCACGACGACCACCACCACGACTCGGGCCAGATGACCGTACTGGGCTTCTGGCTGTACCTGATGACCGACTGCATCCTGTTTGCGTCGCTCTTCGCCACCTACGCGGTGCTGTCCGGCAGTTTTGCCGGCGGCCCGTCGGGTCATGACATCTTCCAGCTCGATTTCGTAGCTGTTGAAACGCTGCTCCTGCTGCTGTCCTCGATCACCTTCGGCTTCGCCATGCTGAAGATGTTCGATGGCAAGAAAGCTGGCGTACTGGGCTGGTTGGCTGTGACCTTCCTGTTCGGTGCAGGCTTCATCGCGATGGAAATCTATGAGTTCCATCACCTGATCAGCGAGGGCTTCGGCCCGCAGCGCAGTGGCTTCCTGTCGGGCTTCTTCGCCCTGGTAGGTACCCACGGTCTGCACGTGACTGCTGGTCTGATCTGGATGGCAATCATGATGTACCAGATCAACAAGCACGGCATCACGCCGACCGCCAAGACCCGCATGAGCTGCCTGAGCCTGTTCTGGCACTTCCTGGACGTGGTCTGGATCTGCGTATTCACCGTCGTTTACCTGCTGGGGGTTCTGTAATGGCTAACGCACACGACACTCATCACGAAGGTAATCACGGCAGCGTCAAGTCGTACATGATCGGTTTTGTACTGTCGATCATCCTGACTGCGATCCCGTTCGGCCTGGCCATGACCGCCAGCCTGCCGAAGAACCTGACCGTTCTGATCATTGTTGCCATGGCCGTGATCCAGGTAGTTGTTCACCTGGTTTACTTCCTGCACATGGACCGCTCGAAAGAGCAACGCAACAACGTTTCGACGTTCCTGTTCACCACCCTGGTGATCGCTCTGCTTGTCGGCCTGTCGCTGTGGATCATGTTCAGCATCCACTTCGAAATGTTGGCCAAGTGAGGTAAGACTGCATGTCCGTTAAGCACTTTATCCAAATCACCAAACCGGGGATCATTTTCGGTAACGTGCTTTCCGTGGCAGGCGGTTTCTTCCTTGCCTCGAAGGGCCATGTGGATTTCGCCCTGTTCCTGGCGGTGGTGATCGGTACTTCTCTGGTGGTTGCGTCCGGATGCGTGTTCAACAACTGCATCGACCGTGACATCGACCACAAGATGGAGCGCACCAAGAACCGTGTCATGGTTCAGGGCGGCATGTCGCTGCCCCTCGCGCTGATCTACGCCACCCTGCTCGGGGTGGCGGGTTTCAGCCTGCTGTATGTCCAGGCCAACCCGCTGTCTGCGTTCTGCGCACTGATTGGCTTTGTCGTCTACGTCGGTTTCTACAGCCTGTGGCTGAAGCGTAAGTCGGTGCACGGCACCTTGGTCGGCAGCCTGTCGGGTGCCATGCCTCCGGTGATCGGCTACTGCGCCGTGAGCAACAGCTTCGACCTGGCTGCGGTAACCCTGCTGGTGATGTTCAGCCTTTGGCAAATGCCGCACAGCTTTGCCATCGCGATCTTCCGCTTCAAGGATTACAGCGCTGCCAACATTCCGGTTCTGCCGGTGGCACGTGGCATCCTCGCGGCGAAAAAGCAGATCGTGCTGTACGTGCTGGCCTTCGTGCTCGCCACCCTGATGCTTACCCTCGGCGGTTACGCCGGCCTCGGCTACCTGGCCGTGGCAGCAGCCATGGGCCTGTACTGGCTGTACATGGCCTGGGGTGGTTACAAGGCCGAGGACGACAGCAAGTGGGCCCGCAAGGTGTTCGGCTTCTCCATCCTCACCGTTACTGCCCTGAGCGTGATGATGGGTGTGGACAGCCAGACTGCTGCGGACGTGCTGATGACCTACGCTCGCTGAAACTGCTGCCTGTTTCACGAAAACCCCGGCCTCTGCGCCGGGGTTTTTTTTGATGTTTTTCCTGGGCTGGCCTCT